>CBDTWX010000023.1:0-21296 GCA_965364305.1 uncultured Thermoanaerobaculia bacterium | reverse complement strand
ACGTCATCTTCCCGGGCGTGGGCGAAGACGAGGTGCCGGCCCGGCCGATCGCGGCGCCGTCGTCGGTCATCGAGCTGACCGACCCGCTGGTCGACCTGGTGATCACCGCCGGTGACGAGCTCTTTCTCGAGGGCTGGAACGAGGACGCGGAGAGGCTTGCCGCGGATCACTCGATTTCCATCGATGTTGCAGGCCCGGAGGAGACCGACCGCCTGCTGGGGCGCGGTATCGACATGGCCGAGATCACCCTCTCGCCCCACTCCGAGTTCATCGGCCGGACCCTCACCGAGATTCGTTTTCGAAGCCGGTTCGGGCTGTCGATTCTGGCCATCCTGAGGCGCGGCGAGCTGTTCGAGAAGAACCTCGCGGAGATCCCGCTCGAGCTCGGTGACGCGTTGCTGACCTACGGCCCGATTCGAAGCGTCCGCAAGGTCGAGGAGAGCCACGATCTGGTGCTGCTTGACCGGCAACCTTCCGCTGAGGACGTCCGGCGCGCTCCGCTCGCCCTGCTCCTGCTCGCGGTGGCCTACGGCGCGAGCTGCGCCTTCGTGCTCCCCTTTGCCCACCAGTGCAACCTGATGGTCATGGGACCAGGCGGGTACCGTACCAGGGACTTCGCCAGGGTGGGCATCGGGCTGTCGATCGTGATGGCGGTGACGGCGGTGGCTGTTTTGGCGTTGGCGTGATCTCGACACGTTAGTTCCCGCCGCCCGGTCGGACCTGTACGAAAATCAATTCGAACGATTGGGATCATTTGTGGAATCAGAGCCGGGCGCGGTTCGCGTACGGATTTCCTCTGCTGTGTAAAAAAACCGCAGATCGTGCTCTCCACCCGCGGCAAGCGGGTGGAGAGCATCACGAATTCGGGTGCCGGCTACTCTACCGTCGGACCGGCGTTCTTCACGTAAAGATCAAACCATCGGATCTGCTCCCACAGCACGTGCTCCACACTTTCTCGGGCGCGGTAGCCGTGGTCTTCGAAGGGCAGCAGCACGAGGCGGGCGGTACCGCCCGAGCCGCGCACGGCCTCGAAGAAGACCTCGGACTGGATGGTCAGGGTGCCCGGGTTGGAATCCTCGTTGCCGTGGATGACCAGGACCGGCTCGTTGACCCGGTCCGCGAAGAAGGTGGGCGAAAGCTCGATGTAGACGTCGCGCGCCTCGAAGAGCGAGCGGCGCTCGGATTGGAATCCGAAGGGCTGCATGGTCTTGTTGTGCGAGCCGGAGCGGGCGATGCCGGCGGCGAAGAGATCGGTGTGGGCGAGCAGGTTGGACACCATGAGTCCGCCGTGGCTGTGGCCGAAGACGCCGATGCGCTCGGGGTCGGCGACACCGATCTCTACCGCCTTGGCCACCGCGGCCTCGGCGTCCGCCACCAGCTGCGGCACGAATGTGTCGTAGGTGGTCTCCGGGTCACCGATCATGGGCATGGTCGTGTTGTCGAGCACCGCGTAGCCCTCGAGCAGGAAGAAGAGGTGCGAGGAGCGGGAGAAGCGGCTGAAGCGTCGGGTCGACCCACGCACCTGGCCTGCGGTGGCCGGGTCCGAGTACTCCAACGGGTAGGCGTGGAGCACGGTCGGCAGCCGAGTGCCCTCCTCGTAGCCGGGCGGCAGGTGGAGTTGGAAGCTGAGCGGCACGCCGTCCTCGCGTTCATAGCGGACCAGACGTTTTTCGATGAGTCGGAGCTCGGGTGTCGGATCCTCGAAGCTGGTGATGGGTTTGCGCGAATGGGTTCTGGTTGCTTCGCCTTCGGGCGCCTCGATCCGCTCGCCCAAGGTGGCGAGGAAGTAGTTGGGCACGTCGACCGAGGACTCGGAGCGTAGGACGAAGCTGTCCTCACGGCCGGCAAAGGCGACGAAGGTTTCGTAACGCTCGGGGTCGCACCGGAAGAGGCGCTCGGCCTTGCCGGTTTCCAGTGAGCGCAGATCGAGGAAGGGGCGGTCGCCCTCGGTGGTGGCGCCGCTACCCGCGAAGTAGACGGAGTCGCCCTTCTGGTGCAGGACCCGCTCACCGTTGGGCAAGGCGCGTGTCAGGGGGGAGCCGGGCGAGTTGTAGCGGTCGCTCACATTGAGGTCGAACCACACCCGAGAGGTCCCCTTGTCCACGTCCAGCAGCCAGGCGTAGGCCCAGCGGCGGATGCGCTCGTATTGATGGAGCAGGAGGGTGCCGTGATCGGCGCCCCAGGTGCCCCAGTCGTCGATGCGGTGCTCGGCCTTGAAGACCTCCTCGGGTTCGCCGTTGAATGGCGCCTCAAGGCGCATGAGCCGGTCGCGGTGCTCGGCCTCCGCGACGGGGTTGCCGCCGTCGAGGGCTTCGATCCAGTAGAGCTCGTGCGGTGCGGTGGCCCTCCACGAGGCCTCGCGCGGTCCCAGGGGAACGCCGTGGATGGGAACCTCGTCGGCCAGAGGTAGGGAGGCGACCTTGGCCACGAGTTTGCCCGTCTTGTCCCACACCTCGACCTCGCTGGCGAAGCGCCACCAAGGAACCGCGTGGGACCAAGGGCCCACCAGGTACTCCACGAGCAGGTACTCACCGTCGGGCGAGAAATCGGCGGTGGTGTAGGCCGCAGGCTTGCCCAGGGTTTTCAGCGTGCCTGCCTCCGGCTGTACCACCACCAGCTCGGAAGTGGTGAAGTAGGTGAAGAGGGCGTCGTCGTGGGCTGTCTCGAGCAGGTTGCGAGCCTCGTAGGTGGAGCGGCTCCTGGCGCCCTCACCCTCCTGGATCTCCGGACCGGCCGGGATGGCCCGCGCCTCGGGCGGTGCACCCCGCTGGGGCACGCGGCGAACCAGGAGGTGCTTCTGGTCCGGCATCCATCGCACACCCGTGCCGAGCAGCGGGTTGACGGCGACGTTGTCGATCTTCTTCAGGTCGCCCGTGATGCAGCCCGCCCATAGGCCCAGTTGGTCAGCCTCTCTGACGGTGAGGGCGAAGTGTGTACCGTCGGCGGTCCAGCTCACGCTGAGAACCTCGAACTCCTTCGGCAGCGAGAGGGCCGTTTCGGCGCCACCCTCGACCTTGACGAGACGGGGGGAGGTGGCACCGTGACGGCCGTGGTAGTTGCCCACCGACGGGTCCACCCGCATGCCGGCCAGCTTGTGCATGGGTCCCGCCAGCTCGGCCAGAGGCGGATAGAGCACCGGGTCTGCCAATAGGAGATGCTCGCCAGTGGGCGAGGTCCACACCCAAGGGAGCTGGGGAGCGTGGAGAACTTTCATGATCTCTTCGGGCGGGGTCTGCCACCCGGTGACGGGTTGGGCGGCGTCGGCGACGGGAGCCGCCATCAGAAGGGCGACGACGAGCGTGGTCACGACACGGAGCATGGTTGTCCTCCTCGGGTCTTGGTAGTTGGTCGAAGATGCCTCGAAGCGGGGCCGTTCTCGGAGACCGTCCAGCGAGGGTTGAGCGACCTGCAATCTGCAGCGCCAAAGTAACTCGAGCCCGAGGGGAGAGTCAACGAGCCAGTTTGCCGTTTCGGGTGGAGTCAGAATCCTGTCAGAGTTTTCCTCGAGTCCATGCCCGGTGCGTTAGGCGGCGTCGGTCTTCAAGCTGTTGAAGGTCACCCCGGTGAGCTTCTCGGAGACCTCCCAGAGTCGACGCGCGTCGAGCTCGTTTTGTGCCGCCGGGGTGGTTCCGACCTTTCTCGGGTAGCCGCGCATCTCGTAAAACCCTCTCGGCCCGTAGTAGTCGCCGCCCTTCGCCTCGGGATCTGTGGCCGCGCGCAGGGTCGGCAATGCGCCCATCGGCGGTTTCTGGGCGAAGAAGGGGTTGAGGAAGCTGAAGAGCCCGGAATGGCGCTGGAGGTCGGTGCCGGTCCAACCCGGGTGAGCGGCCGTCGCCTTGACACTTGATTTCTTCGCCTCGAGCCGCCGCTGGAGCTCGAAGGTGAAGAGCAGGTTGGCGAGCTTGCTCTGGCCGTAGGCGGGCATCTTGTCGTAGCCCTTCTCGGCGTTGAGATTGTCGAAGTCCATCGTGCCGTAGCGATGGGCGATGCGGGCGCCGGTGACGACCCTCGAGTCGGGCGTGGCCTCGACGAGGTCCAGCAGCCGGCCGGTGAGGGCGAAGTGGCCGAGGTGGTTGCAGCCGAACTGGAGCTCGAAGCCGTCCTCGGTCTTTCCGAACGGCGGGACCATGACCCCGGCGTTGTTGATCAGCAGATCGAGCCTGTCGTGTCCGGTGCGAAACGCTTCGGCGAATCCCTCCACCGAGGCCAGGCTCGCCAGGTCGAGCTCGATGAACTCGAGCCGCGCATCCGTTGTCCTCTCGCGGATCCTTTCGATGGCGTCCTCGGCCTTCTGCCGGTTCCGGCAGGCCATGGTTACGGTGGCGTTCTTCTCGGCGAGAGCCGCCGCCGTTTCGAAACCGATCCCGGTGTTGGCGCCGGTGACGACGGCGACGCGGCCGGTCTGGTCGGGCATGCTGTCCGAATTCCATCTCTTCATGTGGGGCTCCTTTTCATCGGTCGAACGGTTGCTCTTTTACACTCCACGGCGCGTTGTCGGTCGCCGACCCCGAGATGGCGAGCCAGCACTTGAAGGGTCTGATCAAGGAGTTCGCCTTCTGGCCGCAGGTCGTGACGGGACAGCCGCCTGCGAGCGAGGCCGAAGTCGGCACCTTGATCGCCTCTGCGATCCTGGTCTTTCTGGCCGCTTACCGGGTCTGAAGGCGGGCTGCCGCTCCCTTCCATCTCCTCAAATGAACGTATCAGGACGCGCTGTGATCCGGCGCGACCGTGGGCTCGGCCGTGTCGGGGTCCCAGCCCCCGCCGAGGGCGCGGTAGAGACGAACCAGGTTGCCGATCACCAGGCCCTCGGCCGATGCCAGATCATCCTCCCGAAGAAGGAGGGTTCTTTGGGTGTCGAGGACGTTCTGAAAATCGGTCAAACCCGCGGTGTACTGGGTCATGACGAGGTCGAACGAGCGTTGAGTGGCATCGACTGCCTCCGAGAGCCGTTCGCGTCGCTGAACTTCTTTGACGTACGCGACCATCGCGTTTTCCGATTCTTCGAGGGCGTCGAGAACCGTCTGCTCGTAGTTGGCGAGGAGCTGGTTGCTGCGCGCCTCCTCGGCCCGAATCTGGGAACGGATGCGGCCGCCCGAGAAGATGTTCCAGCGGATCGGCAATCCGATATTCCAGGTCACGCTGTCGCCCGAGCCGAGATCGCCAGCGCTCACCGCCTCCAGACCGAGGAATCCCGCGAGTGAAAAGGTCGGGTAGAGATCTGCGGTCGCGACACCGATCCTCGCGGTCTGGGCCGCGAGCCGGCGTTCGGCCTGGCGCACGTCGGGTCGCTGGCGCAACAGCTCGGTCGGGAGACCCATGGCCACCGCTGCCGGCTCCTGCGGAATCGGAACCTCTTGATTGAGCTCCTCGTGCAGTGCCCCCGGGTTTTCACCGAGCAGCACGGCGAGGCGGTTCAGACTCTCGTTGAGGTCCCGTTCGATCACCGGAATCAGCGAGTAGGTGTTGGCGAGGTTGCTCTCGGCCTGGGCGATGTCGAGCGCCGACACCAGGCCCGCATCGAAACGATCCTGGGTCAGCCGCAGCGTGTTCTCCTGGGCCTCGACATTGGCGAGCGCGATTCGCAGTCGCTCCTGGGCGGTGCGGACGTTGACGTATGCGAGGGCGGTCTCCGCGTAGAGTGAAACCAGCACGTCGCGGTAGGCCTCGACGGTGGCCTGGGTCTCCGCGTCCGCGGCCTCCACCTGGCGGCGGATGCGACCGAAGACATCGAGCTCCCAGGAGGCACCGACACCTGCGCTGAAGAGGTTGGCCGCGTCGAATCCCTCCTCGGGCGCGAAATCGCCGAGCGCCCCGTTGTCACTCGGCTGCGCACGGTTCGCGTCAACCGCCGCACCCACTTGGGGTTTTTGGCTGCTGGAAACGACACCGCGGAGGGCGCGAGCTTCCTCGACCTTCCACAGCGCCTCGCGCAGGGTCAGATTGCCGGCTCCGGAGCGGATCACAAGGTCGTTGAGCAACTCGTCGTCGAAGACTGTCCACCAGGTCTGGAGGGTTGCATCGCCGTCTTCGAGCCCTGCGACGGCGGCGGCGTGCCACGCGTCGGGGGCCTCGGTCTCGGGCTGGACGTAATCCGGGCCAACGGTGCAGCCGCCCAACGTGAGAGCGCAGGCACCGGCAACAGTCATCGATAGTCGTAGGCGTTTCATGGCTCGCTCCTCAGCTCTCGGCGCCGGTTTTGACCGGCTCGGGTTCGACCAATTTCTTCGCGCCTCCAAATTTTTCGGACGCGCTCTGCACCACGAAATAGAGCCACGGGATGACAAAGATCCCGAAAACCGTGGCGAAGGCCATGCCGCCAAAGACCGCAGTGCCGAGGGCGACGCGACTGGCGGCGCCCGCCCCGGTCGCGAAAAGCAGTGGCATCACACCGAGGATAAACGAGAAGGCGGTCATCAGGATCGGTCGGAACCTGAGGCGTGCCGCCTCCATGGCGGCCTCGAACGGTGTCTTGCCGTTCTCCCGAAGCTGGTTGGCGAACTCGACGATGAGGATGGCGTTTTTTGCCGACAGTCCGATCAGCAGAACGAAACCGATCTGGGTGTAGACGTTGTTGTCGAGACCCCGGGCCAGAGTCAGCGCCGAAGCACCGAGAATCGCGATCGGCACCGAGAAGATCACTCCGAACGGCAGTGTCCAGCTCTCGTACTGCGCGGCCAGGAAGAGGTAGACGAAGACGATGGCCAGGGCGAAGATCAGACCTGCCGCACCCCCGGCGGCGAGCTGCTGGTAGGTGACTCCGGTCCAGGAGTAGCTCATCGACGGTGGCATCGAGGTGCTCGCGATCTCTTCCATGGCGGCGATCGACTGCCCGGAGCTGTAGCCTTCTGCCGCGTCACCGGTGATCGACGCCGACGAGTAGAGGTTGTAGCGCGACTGGACTGTCGGTCCAACCGTGTCCCTGACCTCGAGCAACGTGGCCAGGGGAATGATCTCGCCGGATGTGGACCGGACCTCGAGCTTGGTGATGTCGGCTCGTTCGAGACGATAGGGTTCGTCGGCCTGGATCATGACCTTCCACACCCGGCCGAAGAGGTTGAAATCGTTGGCGTAGGCCGAGCCGAGGTTGGCCTGGAGCGTGTTGAAGATGACGCTCAACGGCACATCGAGCCGCTTGGCCTTCTCGCGGTCGACCTCGAGAAAGAGCTGCGGTACCCCCGCACGGAAGGTGGTATTCATGTTCGAAAGCACAGGATGTGCGCGGCCCCGTCCTACGAGATCGTAGGCCACCTGCTGCAGGAGTTCGAGACCTGAACCACCCACATCCTGAAGCTCCATTTGAAAGCCACCGGTGGAGCCCAGCCCCTGGATCGGCGGAGGTCTCGTTGCGAAGACAATACCGCCCTTGATTCGGGCAAACCGCATATTGAGGGTGTTGACGACTGTCTGGATCTGGGTCTCCGGGGTCTGCCGTTCGTCCCAGTGGTCGAGGACGATCCAGAAGGCCCCGGCGTTTGGAGAAACCACCGAGTCGAGCAGCGAATAACCGCCGATCATGATAACGCCTCGAATTCCAGGGGTGTCTTCGAGGACTGCGGCGATCTCATCCAGCACCTTTTCGGTGGCGCCGAGCGAGGTGGCATCGGGGAGCTGCGCCGCGACCATGAAGTAACCCTCGTCCTCGGACGGGACGAAACCGGTGGGCATGGAGACCATACCGAAGTAGGTGGCGACAAAGAGCCCGCCCACAAGGAGCATGGTGACCGCAACCTTGCGGAGCATCATCTTCACGATTCCCGTGTAGCCCCTCGTTCCGCTTTCGAGCACCCGATTGAAAAGTCCGAAGATTCCCTTGGTTCGCTCGACCGAGGGTCGCAGCAGCATGCCGCACAGCGCAGGGCTGAGGGTCAACGCATTGAGCGATGAGAACAGGGTCGCCACCGAGATGGTGATGGCGAACGGGCGATAGAGCCGACCGGTGATGCCGGGCATGACAATGGTGGGGACAAAGACCGCCAACAGCACCAGGGTCGTGGCGACGACCGGCCCGGTGATCTCCACCATCGACTTGGCGGTGGCCTCCTTGGCGCTGAGCCCCTCGGTGTCGATGATCCGTAAGGTGTTTTCCACCACTACGATGGCGTCGTCGACGACGATGCCGATCACCAGAATCAGACCGAACATGGTCAGCCCGTTGATCGAAAGCCCAAGGGCGAGCATCACGGCGAAGGTGCCGAGCAATGACACCGGAATCGTGATCGCCGGAACCAGTGTGGTGCGGAGATCCTGGAGGAACACGTAGACGGTGAAGACCACCAACAGGATGGCGATGATGAGGGTGGTCACGACCTCCTTGAGCGACTGGAGAATGTACTCGGTCGTGTCATACAAGATCCGGTACTCGAGGCCTTCGGGAAAGTCTGAACCGAGTCGCTCCATCTCCGCCTTGATCCCGTCGGCCACGCTGAGGGCGTTGGCCCCCGGCGCCGGGTAGATGGCGATGGCGATCGACGGGGCGCCGTCGAGCTTGGCAAACCACTTGTAGCTCTGGGCGCCGAGCTCGACCCTGGCCACATCGCGGATCCGCACGAGCTGCCCCTGCTGTCCTCGTTTGACGATGATGCTCTCGAACTGCTCCACCGACTCGAGCCGGCCGAGAGTGGAGATGGAGTACTCGAAGGGCTGGTCTTTGGGCGCCGGCTGTCCGCCGATCGCACCGGCGGCTACCTGGACGTTTTGCTCGCGCAATGCATCGAGCAGATCCAGGGTGGTCAGGCCCCGGGCACGCAGCAGCAGCGGGTCAATCCAGATCCGCATGCCGAAGTCCTTAGCGCCCATCACGTTGACCTTGGAGACGCCGTTGACCCGGGCGAGCACGTCCTTGATCCGGGTGGTCGTGTAGTTGGAGATGAAGAGCTCGTCATAGGTGCCGTCGGGCGACACCATGTTGACCATCAGGGTGATGTTGGTGGATTGTTTCTCGACCTTGACGCCCTGTCGTTTGACCTCTTCGGGGAGAACCGGCAGGGCTTCGTTGACCCGGTTCTGGACCAGGACCGTGGCCATGTCGACATCGGTGCCGACCTCGAAGGTGACAGTGATGTTGCAGCTGCCGTCGGAGGCCGACTTCGAGGACATGTAGATCATGTTTTCGACGCCGTTGATCTTTTCTTCCATTGGAGCGGTGACGCTCTCGGCCACCACACTGGCGCCCGCGCCCGGGTAGGAGGTGGAAACCTGGACCGACGGCGGGGTGATGGTCGGCATGCTCTCGATGGGCAGCAGTGGGATCGACAGCACCCCCACCAGCACGATGACGATGGCGATGACCGACGCGAAAATGGGGCGGTAGATGAAAAATCGGCTGAACATGGGCTACCGCCCGCTCACGTGTCGCTGCCGGCTGCGACTGGTGCCACGGGCATGCCTGGCCGGGCGCGCTGCAGGCCCTCTTTGATGTAGCGCTCTCCGGCCTCCAGGCCCGACAGGATCACCCGAGTCTTGTCCTCTTGCAAGGGTCCCGGTTCAATGTAGCGTTTTTCCACGAGGTCGTCCCCACCGACGATGAGGAGATAGCGGCCACCGAGGTCGGTTCCGAGAGCAGACTCTTCGACCAGCAAAGCGTCCTCCAGAAAATCACCCGGCAACCGGACCCGCACAAAAAAACCTGGGAAGACCTTGGCATCTTTGTTTGGGAAAATACCGCGAACCCGGATCGTGCCGGTCTCCGGGTCGACCGTGTTTTCCAGCGTGTCGATTCTTCCTTCGATCTCGAGGCCTGTCTCCTCGAGCAACAAGGTCGCCGGCATCTCGTCCGTCGTTTCGGGGTTCCGGTGACCTCCGCGCTTCTCGAGCTGCCGTGCGACAAAGCGCTCGGAGACCTCGAAGTAGGCGTAAATCGGATCGATCTGACGGACCGTGGTCAGCAGGGTCGCCTCACCGGCACCGACGAGGTTTCCGAGGTCCACATAATTTCGTGAAACCATTCCATCGATCGGTGATTTCACCGACGTGTAGTTGAGCTGAATCTCGGCGTTGGTCAACGCCGCCTGGGCTTCGAGCATCGCCGCCGATGCCTGATCCCGCTCGGCGCGGGCGCGGGTGACCTCCTGCTGGCTGACCGCGTTGGTCCGCACCGCCAGCTCGAGCCGCTCGAGATCGGACTCGGCCCGGCGCAGACCGGCCTCGGCCGCCTTGAGCCCGGCCGCGGCGCGGTCCCGGAGGGCCACGTAGGGCTCGGGCTCGATGACGAAGAGCAGTTCACCCTTGCGGACAAACGAACTCGGCTCGAAGGTCATCTTTTCGAGGTAGCCCTGCACCCGCGCGCGGATATTGGCCGACTGAAAGGCCTCGGTCGTGCCGACGAACTCTTCGTAGACGGTGACATCGCGGACCTCGGGCAACGCGACGGTCACGTCTGGCGGCGGTGGTGCGACCATCTCGGGCCGGCCCCCACATCCGAGAATTCCTATCACGATAGCGGCGGCGGCAAAGAGCCATCCGTATCCCCAAACGCCAATTTCTGTGTTTTTCATGACCGCGCATTCTCCTCGATTCCCGCAAGGCGAGTCAAGAAACGTTGCCCTTCGGCTGTTCCGTGAGCGGTTCGAGCGCAACCAATGTCCTGCTAGGCTTGGGCCATGAAATCGAAATCCCAAATGTTGTTCACCGCCACCCCCGGTTTCCGGACGGGCCCTCTCGTCCCCTTGCTGGCCGCATTCATGGTGCTTGGCACGGTCCTCCCATCGAATGCCGCCGAAGACCGAAACCCGGACACCCCGGAACCGGGTTCGATCGAGGCGATCGCTGCCGCCACGACCGAGGAGCGGTTCGCGAGCCCGTGGGTGAGCTATGTGCCCGAGTCGGAGACGGTGCCTTCGCCCACAGACTACCTGGGCCACATCGTGGGCGCCCCGGGTGAGCTGAGCAACACGAAGCAGATCTACGGCTACTTGAGGACGCTCGCCGAGGCCTCGCCGCGGGTGCAGGTGGAGAAGATCGGCACCACCGAGGAAGGGCGCGACATCATCGTGGCGATCGTCGCCGATGAAGCAGGGATCGACCAGCTCGAACGGCTTCGCGAGGCTACCGCGCGGCTCGCCGATTCGCGAAGCTGCGAAGAGGCCTGTCTCGAGAGGACCGTGAGTTCCGCGCGGCCGATCTACTACCTCAACGGCGCCATCCACTCGACCGAAACCGGCAGCCCTGAGATGCTCATGGAGCTGGCCTACCGGCTCGCCGTCTCCGATCTTCCCGAGATCAAGATGATCCGGGAAAAGCTTGTGGTTCTCATCAACCCGGTTTCGGAGCCCGACGGCCGCGACCGCATGGCCGAGTGGTTCTACCGGTATCTCAAGGGCAAGACGGATTACGAGCGGTTGCCGGAGTACTCGCCGCCGTACTGGGGCACGTACGTTTTTCACGACAACAACCGTGACACCCATCAGCGGATGCTGGCTCTGACCCGGGCGGCGGAGGGTCTCTTTCTCCGCTGGCACCCCCAGGTGATGCACGATCTGCACGAGTCGATACCGTTTCTCCTGGTGTGGACCGGGACCGGTCCCTACAACATCCAGATGGACCCCATCCTGGTCGGCGAGATCCACCAGATGGCGTTCCAGGAGGTCCGGGTTTTGTCGGCATTCGGGATGCCGGGTGTATGGACGTGGGCCTTCGGCGAGGGTTGGGCGCACGTCTACCTCGACTCCATCGCCACCAACCACAACGCCATCGGCCGCGGCTACGAGACCTTCGGCATCACCAGCTCCGAGATCATGGATGTGAGCCTCGACCTGCGCTGGGAGTCCTACGTCGGCAAATCGGTGACCACCCGCGAGTGGTACCGGCCGTGGCCGCCACCGCGCAAGTTTCGGTGGTCGCTGCGCAACAACATTAACTACCAGCAGACCGGGGTGCTCTCGATTCTCCACTTCACCTCGCAGCACGCCGAAGAAGTTCTCCGCGATTTCTGGCGCAAGGGCAAGCGGGCGGTGGATCTCGCAGGCAACGAGCCGCCGTACGCCGTCGCGATCCCCGAGCAGCAGACCGACCGCGATCGATTGGCCGCCCTCGTCAATCTGCTGCGTGCCCACGGTATCGAGGTCTCGAGGGCCAAGGGGCCATTCGAGGCAGGTGACAAGGCAATGCCCGCTGGAACCTACCTCGTGCGGATGGATCAGCCCTACCGGGGCTATGCCATGGACCTCTTGCAGCCGCAGGATTATCCGATCGACGAGGCGGAGCACCAGCCGTACGATGACGTCACCTTCGCGCTGCCCCCGTTCTTCGGTGTTGAGGTCTTCGCGGTGGAGGACCCGTCGGTGCGCGAGGTTTCCACCGAGCTCCTGACATCGGACGTGTCCTACGCCGGGACGGTCTCGGGCCGGGGGCCGTTCTTCATCCTCGGTGACACCGGTCAGGAGAAACTGCTTGCCGCCCGCTACCGCCTCGCCGCTTTCGAGATCGAGGCGGCCGAGGCGTCGTTTACCCACGACGGCACGGTGTACCCGGCCGGGTCGTGGATCCTCGCAATGCAGGACGGACTCGGCGCCGCGTTGGAGGAGCTGACCGCAGACCTTCCCCTCGACTTTTCCTCCGCTCCTGCCATACCCGATGTTCCACGGCACTCTCTCGATCTGCCTCGACTGGCTGTGATGGACACCTGGAACGACACCGAGAACTCCGGCTGGCTGCGCATGTGGCTCGACCTTTCCGGCATCCCCTACGCCTATATCGGCGACGACGAGATCAAGGCCGGTGAGATCGAGAAGGACTTCGATGTCATCGTCTACCCGCACAGCTACGAATCGCTCAAGTCGGTCATACAGGGCATCGACCCATCTAATGGACCGATGCCCTACACCCGCACCGATGAGTATCCGAGCCACGGCTTCCCCCGGTCCTCACCTGACATCACCGGTGGGTTGGGTTATCGAGGGGTCGCCAATCTCCGGCAGTTCGTCGACAGGGGTGGCGTGCTGGTCACCCTGGGAGGGGCGAGCACGGTGCCGCTCGACGGTGGCTTTGTCCGCAACGTGCGTCGCGCCCGCGTCAAGAGCCTGAACACCCCGGGGTCGGAGATTCGCACCAAGTTCGTTCGCCCCGACCACCCTCTGGCCTATGGCTACCCCGAGGTCACGTCTGTGTTCCGCGAACGGCTGCCGCTGTATGAGACCCGCGAGGCATATCTCGACTGGGTCGTCATGCAGTGGGGCACCAAGGCGCCGCAGTTCGACGATCCCAAGTCCCACAACGACGGGCCGTGGGGGGTCGGTCCTGAGCAGGAGAAATCGGACCAACAGGCAGACAAGAAGGATGAGAAGAAGGACACCTCGTTGGTCGTTTCCGGCGGAATCAAGGGGGGAAGCGAGCTCGAAGGGAAGCCGGCGATCCTCGACATCCCGGTCGGTGACGGCCGGGTGATCGCCTTCAACTTCGACCCGATCCACCGCACCCTCAGCCGTTCGGATTTTCGCATGGTGTGGAACGCCATCCTCAACTGGAACGACTTTGCGCCGCCGTCGTCGGGAGCCGCAAACACCACGCCGCAACCCAAGGTGATCGGGCGGGGTTTTTCCCCGCCTTAAATCCTCCCCAATCGTAGGAGCGGGGTTTATTTTGCCCCTCGTGTGGCCAGTGGAGTCCGGCAGGTTCTCACGAAAACCGATCGATGACGGTGATGCCGACTGCGTCGTAGCGGCTCATAGCCTCGAGCTCGCGCGGGGCATCCTCCAACGCCACGGTCTTGCCGATGAGGCTTTGCGGCTCGAGCAGGCCGGACATGATCATTGTCAGCATCTCACCGTACCGGTGGGCCTGCATGCCGTGGCTTCCGAGGATCTCGAGCTCCCTCCCGATCACCAGCTCCATCGGAAGCCGCGGCCGATAATCGTCGCCCGCGAGCAGGCCGACCTGGATGTGACGGCCGCGTTTGCGGAGGCATCGGATCGAGTTTGCGGCCGTGGTCGCGCTGCCGAGGGCCTCGATCGAAAGGTGGGCCCCGCGACCGGTGAGCTCGTGGATTCGCTCGGCGACGCCATCGGTTTCGCTGGCGTCGATCAAAGCGGCCGCACCGATCTTTTTGGCGAAATCGAGGGCTTTGGTGTCGATGTCGATCGCAATGACCTTTGCTCCATGAGCGCAGGCGATCATGACGGCCGACAGACCGACACCGCCGCAGCCATGGACCGCCACCCACTCGCCGGGCGCCACACGACCCTGGGCCACAACCGCCCTGAAGGAGGTCGCGAATCGGCAGCCCAGGCTGGCGGCGGTCACACAGCTCATCTCGTCCGGCAGCGCCACCAGGTTGACATCGGCATTCTTGATCTCGACGAACTCGGCAAAGGAGCCCCAATGGGTGAAGCCCGGTTGGGTCTGGTGATCGCAGATCTGGTGGTTGCCCGAGTCACACTCGGGGCAGCGGCCGCAGCCGCAGACGAAGGGCACCGTGACGCGATCTCCTTTCGCCCATTTGGTGACTCTCTTCCCGGCCTCCTCGACCGTACCGGCCAGCTCGTGTCCCGGCACGTGTGGGAGACGACGGATGTCCGGGTCGTGACCCAACCACCCGTGCCAGTCGCTGCGGCAGATCCCGCTCGCCTCGACCCTGATGACGACCCCGTTCGCGTCGGCGGTCGGATCGTCGATTTGAGCGATCTTCAGTGGTGCACCGAACTCTTCGAATATCACTGCCTTCATGCGAGTTCTCCCCGTCCCCCGATGGAGGCTCATTGTCGCATTGTTGGATACCGAACGGTGGAGACGTGTAAAGTAGCGAATTCAAGGATGGTGGCCATGGCGGACGAGACGCACATCGACATTTTGTACGCAGGGGTCGAGGCCTGGAACGCGTGGCGACGAAAGAATCCGGGGGAAACACCGGTTCTTTCAGACGAAGACCTCAGCGAGATGAACTTGACGGGTGTCAATCTCAGCGAAGCCGACCTGAGGGACGCCGAGCTCTTCCAGACCGATTTTTCTGATGCGAATCTCAAAATGGCCAATCTCAGGGGAGCGGATCTTTCGGGGGCTGACCTCACGGGCGCGGCGCTTTACAAGGCGGATCTCGTGGACACCGCCCTCATCGGGGCGAAGCTTTCGGGCGCCGGGTTGGGTTCGGTCAACCTGGAGGGGGCCGATCTGCGGGGCACTAACCTCAGGGGGGCGGATTTCGAAGAGGCGAATCTCCGGAACGCCAACCTGGCCGAGGCCGATCTGACGGGGGCGAATCTCACCCGGTCGGACATCACTGGCGCCAATCTGCGCAGCGCGAACCTTGCGGGCACGAACCTCACCGGAATGCAGGACGGCGGCTTTCGCGACAAGGAGGGGAAATACTACGGGATCAGAGGGCTCGATTCCTGTTTCGGCGACCCGCGTTTCGTGCGCGACGCCAAGGACCAGGACTACTTGGACACGATGGCGATTGCCATCTCGGAGACGAAATCGACGTGGGGACGGCAGTGGAAGCAGTTTTGGTTCCGATCCTGGGGGCTGATCGACTACGGTCGAAGCCTCGGCAAGCTGGCCGTCGGTGCCTTCGTAGTGACAATGATCTTCGGGTTTATCTACCACATGGACGCGATCTTGGGCTGGCGGTTCTTTGACTACCCGCGGTCGGCGGACAGCCCGCTGACGCCCTATTACTTCTCGGTCGTCACCTACACCCGTCTCGGCTCCGGCGGCATCACCCCATTGCATTGGGTGGGTGAGGTCGTACTCATCAGCGAGCGGATCCTCGGCTACGTTACCCTCGGTCTGCTGTTGTCGATCCTCGCCAACAAGGTGGCGAGAAGAAGTTAGGAGCAACCCCGAGCATGCTGGAGAACGCCCCCATTCGGACGAAGCTGTTTCTGACGGTTCTCGCGCTGGCGGTGCCGGCCCTCATTTTGGTGGGGGTCCTGTCGTACCTCGGCGGTGAGGCGGCAGTCAAGAGGACCACTCTCGATCACCTGACCTCGGTTCGTGCGAGCAAGGCCAACCAGATCGAGGAGTACTTCGAGCGGATTCGCTCCCAGGCGCGGGTCTTCGCCAAGAACCGGATGGTCGTCGACGCAATGGTGGATTTTGACCTCGCGCATCAAGCTTTGAGTGACCTCACACTGACCGAGGAGCAGCGAGATAGGGTCGTCGCCTACTACAGTGAAAACTTCGTTCCGCGGCTCGAGGCCAACACGGACCAGCTGGTCGAACTCGCCGCTCACCTGCCCACGGACGACAGTGGTCTCTACCTCCAGTACCACTACATCGCCGCCAACCCGAACCCGTTCGGAGAAAAGGACGTTCTCGACGATGCCGGAGACGCCAGCGAGTACACCGAGGTGCACCGAATCATCCACCCGATCCTACGCGACTTCGTCCACGAGTTCGGTTTTCGCGATCTGTTTCTGATCAACGCGACCGGGCACATCGTCTACTCGGTCTCCAAGGAGGCGGACCTCGGGACAAATGTTCTGGATGGTCCCTACCAGGACACCAATTTGGCAGTTGTCTACCAGGAGGCACAGCACAACTACACGCGCGATTCGGTGAAATTGGTCGACTTCGCCACCTATGCGCCGTCCTATGGCGAGCCGGCGTCCTTTATTGCCGCGCCGATCGTCGACGGCGCCTGGCTGCTCGGCGTCCTGGTGTTCCAGATGCCGGTGGGCGAGATCGACGGGGTCATGACCAGCAACCAGAATTGGCGAATCGTCGGTCTCGGAGAAACCGGCGAAACTTATCTCGTAGGACCCGATTTTAGGATGCGTTCGAACTCCCGGTTTCTCCTCGAGGACCCGGAAGGTTACCTCGAAGCCGCCGAACGGGCGGGTGCCTCACCTGTCGATATCTCGCGGATTCGAAACTTCGACACGACCATCTTGAATCAGGAGGTACGGACCAGCGCATCGATCTCGGCGCTAACCGGTGAGACGGCGACAACCGTCACCACGGACTACCGCGGTGTCGAGGTGCTGTCGTCGTACGCACCGCTCGATATCGAGGACGTCGAATGGGTGATCCTGGCGGAGATCGATGCCGCCGAGGCGTTCACCAGCATTCGGGTCTTCACCCGAAACCTCGTCCTCCGGTTGGCGGGCCTTCTCGCTGTCGTGCTGGTGGCCGCGTGGTTTCTCTCCCGGCGTGTCGTGTCGCCGATCGTCGAGCTCGATCGTGCCGCTCGAAGATTCGCCAATGGAGAGGAGGATGTGGAGGTCGAGGTCACAAGCGGTGACGAGCTGGGCGGGTTGGCCCGGAGCTTCAACCAGATGGTGTCCGCCATCCGCCAGAAGACCTCGGACCTCAAGAAGACGGCCGAAGAGCTGGAGGGCGTGAGCAGCGTCATCCTCCGTTGGGACACCAAAGGTCACGTCCTCTTCATGAACGACTTCGGCCTCGAGCTCTTCGGTTTCACCGCCGATGATCTTTTCGGGCAGCCGATTGTCGGTTCGATCGTCCCCGCCTCCGAGGCCGTCGAGCGGAATGTTCGCGGTATGATTGCCGACATAGCCGCACGCCCCGAACGATACGAGGACGACGAGACCGAGAACCAGCGCAAGAACGGTGACCGGGTCTGGATGGCGTGGCGCAACACCCCGATTCTGAACGATGACGGCAGCCTTCGCGAAATCCTGACCATCGGCATGGACATCACCGAGAAGCGCCGTATCGAGCAGAAAATCGCCGAGCAAAAGCAGATGCTCGAAAACACCATCGAGTCGCTCACCCACCCGTTCTACGTCATCGACGCCGAGGACTACTCGATCAAGATCGCGAACTCCGCGGCCCGTGCGCTGGGAGCCTCGGGGGAGTCGACCTGCCACGCGCTCACCCACAAGAGCCCGACGCCCTGCAATACCAGTTTGCATGCCTGCCCGTTGGTCGAGGTCAAAAAGACCAAGCAACCGGTGACGGTCGAGCACATACACGACGACGCCGACGGCAACCCGAGGTTCATGGAGGTCAACGGCTATCCGATTTTCGACGACGACGGCAACGTCGTCCAGATGATCGAGTACTCGATCGACATCACCGAGCGGAAGGAATTTCAGGAAGAGCTGAAACGGAGCGAGGAACGCATTCGGACGATGGTCGACAATATCCCGGGTGTGGTCTACCGCTGCCTGATGGACGAAGCCTGGACGATGCTCTTCATCAGCGACGAGATCGAGTTCCTCTCGGGGTACCCGGCGAGCGACTTCCTCGGCGAGAACCCCAAAAGGACGTTCGCCTCCATCATGCACGAAGATGACCTGGAGCCGATTGCCCAGAACGCGCAGCGGGCGGTCGACGAAAAGACCCCGTACACCAACGAGTACAGGGTGATCGACAAGGATGGCGGCGTCCATTGGGTCTACGCGAGGGGAAAGGCGATCTACGATGATGACGGCGTTCCGCTTTATCTCGATGGAACGATCTTCGACGTGACCGAGAAGAAGGTCATGGAGCTCCAGCTCGAGGACGCCAAGGATGCTGCCGAGGCGGCCAACCGGGCCAAGAGCACCTTTCTCGCCAACATGAGCCACGAGCTGCGGACGCCGATGAACGCGATCATCGGTTACAGCGAGATGTTGGCCGAGGACGCCGAGGACGCCGAGGACGAAGGCCACAGCCAGATGATTCCAGACCTCGAGAAGATCAACTCTGCGGGCAAGCACCTGCTGGCGCTGATCAACGACATCCTGGATCTGTCGAAGATCGAGGCCGGGCGAATGGACCTCTATCTCGAGCGCTTCGATCTGCGTCAGATGTTGGACGAGGCGGTCGCGACGGTGGCGCCGCTCATCGCCTCGAACGACAACCGGATGGTCACCGACTTCGCCAACAATCTCGGTGTCATCCGGGCGGATCTGACAAAAGTCCGTCAGTCTCTCTTCAATCTCCTGTCGAACGCCGCAAAGTTCACCGAGGGGGGCACGATCACTCTCAGCGCCGTGCGGGAACGGCGGGAGGATGGCGAGTGGATCAACGTCAGCGTCTCGGACACCGGCATCGGTATCAGGGAGGACAAGCTGGGAGCCGTGTTCGAGGAGTTCTCTCAGGCCGACGACTCCACCACGCGCGATTACGGCGGCACCGGTCTCGGGCTGCCGATCAGCCGGCGGTTCTGCCGGATGATGGGTGGAGATATCACCGTCGTCAGCAAGCTCGGGACGGGGACGACATTCACGATCGAGCTCCCGGCTCAGATCGATGCTCTCGAGGCGGCCAAAGCCGCCACCCGGCCCGAACCGTCGGATTCAGTGGCGGCACCGATCGGGCCGCGGCCGATCCTGGTTGTCGATGACGACCCCGACTCGCGGGATCTCCTACAACGATCGTTGGAGTCGGAGGGGTTCGAGGTGGTCACCGCGTCGAACGGGGAGGAGGGACTCGAGCTCGCCCACGAGTTGAAACCCTCGCTCATCACGCTCGATGTCCTGATGCCGAGCGTGGATGGGTGGTCCGTGCTGCAGGAGATCAAGGCGGACCCCGAGCTCGAACACATCCCGGTGGTGATGATTTCAATCGCCGGCGACAGGGACCTGGGCTACACGCTTGGCGCGGTCGAATGTCTTACCAAACCGGTCGATCGCGATAAATTGCGCCAGCTGGCGAGCCAGTATGCCCGTCCTGCCGGTGGCGGTCACGCACTGGTTGTGGATGACGATGAAGGGATTCGATCGCTTTTCCGCCGCGCCCTCGAGGACGACTCCTGGATCGTCGCCGAGGCCGAGAACGGCGCCGTCGCCCTCGAACGGGTGGAGGAGCAGCAGCCGGATCTCGTGCTGCTCGACCTGATGATGCCGGTGATGGACGGTTTCGAGTTCGTGATGCACTACCGCAAGCTCGAGGGCTGTCTATCGACGCCGATCATTGTCGTGACCGCCAAGGATCTCAGCCAACAAGAACGGCGGAGTCTCAACGGTGGTGTTGAGCGAATCGTCGAAAAGGGCGCGCTCACCAAGCGGGAGCTTCTCGCACAGGTACGCCATCTGGTGTCGCAGCACGGTGCGAGGAGAGAAGGCTTAGAATGATACGAGTCGAGTGACTGAGGAGAGGTGAATGGCGAGAATCCTATTGGTCGAGGACAACGAAATGAACCGCGACATGCTGTCGCGGAGGCTTGCAAAAAAGGGACACGCTGTGTCCATCGCAGTGGACGGAAGACAGGGCGTCGACATGGCGGCCTCAGAAAGACCGGAAATCATCCTGCTCGACATGAGCCTGCCGGTGATGGATGGCTGGGAGGCTGCGCGGCTGCTCAAGGCTGCGGAGGACACCCGCGCCATCCCGATCATCGCTCTGACAGCCCACGCCATGTCGGGCGACCGCGAGAAATGTCTCGAAGCCGGCGCCGACGATTACGACACGAAACCGGTGGACTTCAAAAGGTTGTTGGGCAAGATCGAAGCGTTGTTGTAGGCTCGCCCACACAGCCGATCCTCGATGCTCGACACGCGGCGCGGGCGAACAATGCGAAGAGAGGCACCTCGCACCTTGAAGCAAGGAGCGTGTGACAGCGCTCGACACACAACGCCGCCGCCATCCCTGACGGAGGCTGCCGCCCCCAATGCTGATCCTGTCCCGAACGCTGATTGCTGCCCCTGACGGCCGCCGCTGCTTTCTGCCCATGTTCGCTGTCGCCTGTGACTGACCACTGCCGCTGAAACCTGTCGCGGACGCTGGCCCTGAAGATCCCGGCTGACGGCCTCTTGCCTGGACCTGATGCCACGAGGTGACGAGTCTGTCGATCCGAAATCCGGGCAGTGGAAGAACTGGACAGCAGCGTATGTTGACGGATGGAAGGAGGTTCCCATGAGCAAACCGATCTGTGCGGTTGTCGGCGTGGGTCCGGGCAATGGTGCGGCGCTCGCCCGTCGTTTCTCGCGGGAGGGGTACGCCGTGGCGTTGCTGGCCCGTAGCACTGGGTTCTCGGAACAGCTCGCGTCCGAGCTCGGCGATGCACGCGCCTTCGAGTGTGATGCCAGCCGGCCGGATTCGGTCGAGCAGGCTTTCTCGCGCATTGCCGAGGAGATGGGTGAAGTAGATGCCCTGGTCTACAACGCCGGCTCCGGGACCTGGGGTTCGATCGAAGAGATCGACGCCGAGACCTTCGAGATGTCCTGGCGAGTCAATGCTTTGGGCGCGCTGGTGGCCGTACAAAAGGTGGCGCCGGCGATGAAACGCAAGGGTGGGGGAGACATCATCTTCATCGGCGCCACTGCCTCCCGACGCGGCGGTGCGAAGACCGCCGCCTTCGCCTCGGCGAAGGCGGCCCAGCGG
This sequence comes from uncultured Thermoanaerobaculia bacterium, assembly GCA_965364305.1. Lineage (GTDB taxonomy): Bacteria > Acidobacteriota > Thermoanaerobaculia > Thermoanaerobaculales > Sulfomarinibacteraceae > Sulfomarinibacter. The sequence continues at coordinate 92 of CBDTWX010000023.1, read as the reverse complement.
AGCCTCGCCGAATCGATGGCGCGCCACCTCTGGCCGGAGGGCATCCATGTCGCGTTGGTGATCATCGATGGCGTCGTCGATCTGCCGAGGAC
>CBDTWX010000022.1:0-21349 GCA_965364305.1 uncultured Thermoanaerobaculia bacterium | reverse complement strand
GTAGGGTATTTCCGCCGCACGAAAACCGCCGCGGGCGTTGGCGTGCTCGACCGCGAGCCGTGCTCCCTGGAGCATCTTGCGGCCGAGCGGCTCTTCGTGCGAAGCGCCTCCCGTGGCCACCGACACCGTCGGTTCGATGGGACCGAGGAATCCGATCTTGACGCTGGAGAGGCCATCGGGTTCGGGGAGATCACGACCGTAGCCGCGATACTCGATCGGGTCGAGAAAGAACCGCTCGTATGGTTTGGAAAAGCGGCCGTAAGGCTGGTATTTGGGAGGTGTGTCGCCGTAGGCCGGTTTCTCCTCTTGCGTGGCTTCCTGCCCCGTCGCGCCGAAAGAGGCGAGGGTCAATATGCCGAACGCGGCCAATAACCGCCGGATATTCACTTGGTCTCCGGTGCGGCATCGGTCGGGCGGAGCCCTTCCCAGTGGCCCGCGCCGATTCCACGGGCGAGACCGTGGCCGGTACCGATCCAGATATCGCTCCCCTGATGCTCGACTGCGATCGTGAAGTCGTTCGGCAGATCGAGGTCGGTGGTGACGGATCGCAGCACCTCGTTGCCGACCATGACGTCGGCGATCCACGTAGCGGTGTTCTCGTGCTCGCGCCGATAGGTGACCCACGTGTCGGTTGCGAAATCCACCAGCACGGCGAGACCCATGTCGGTCGCGTTGGAGCAACTGGTGCCGCTCCGGGCGACCGAGAGATTGATGAACGAGCTCGGCAGACCCGAATCCTTGCTCATGTAGCCGCGCCAGCTGCGGCCGTCATAGCGGCTGAGCCCGAAATACGTGGAGGCCCATAGAACCCCGTCGACGGAGCTCGCCGAGGTGGTGATGATGTGGATCAGGCCGTCATCGCGGTAGAGGTCGATCTCCATCTCGCGATCGGGGTCACGGTGCGCGTTCCATCGCGCCGTGGCAACGTCCCACTCGAGGATGCCCCCCCCCCAGACGGCGGCGTAGACTTTTCCGTCGCCGGCGTCGACGTTGTAGCACCAGATTTCTTCCATCGGCGCGTTCTTCTCGGTGAAAATCCGCCATTGTCCCGTGACGGTATCGTAGGCGCTCAGACCGGCCGTGGTGGCGATCCAAACGGTGTCGTCGAGCACGTCGATCCCGTAAACCACGTCGTTGGCGAGACCGCTGTTGAGCTGGTGAAAGTGATCGAAGCGTCCGCCCGAGAATCGGGTGACGCCGCCGCCGAAGAGAGCCAGCCAGACGTCGCCGGTTTTTTCGCTGACCGCGATGTCGGACACGACATTCCACGGCAGGCCGTCGGCCTCGGTCCACGAACGCCACCGCCCGTCTTTGTAGCGAGCGAAGCCGCCCTCAGTCGCGACCCACAGAGTGTCGCCGTCCGCGGTGATGGAGAAGATGTGGTCGTTCGGAAGACCGCCCTCCTCGGCGTAAAAGGTCTCCCACTCCGTGTAGACAAAGGGTTCGCCTTCGAGCTCAGCAGATGCTCCCGAGTGGGCCGCTGCAATCGTGAATAGAAAGACAGCAAACCACCGAAACGCTCTTCTTTTCGGAGAAAAACGTATTCTCCAGGCACCCCAACGACACTGTGCTGTCATCCTGAGGAGGGCGAGGCCCGACGAAGGATCTGGGGGGCGGCTCGTGGAAGCGCGTTTCCTCGAACCCCCACCCAGATCCTTCGCTCGCGGGGCTCGCTCAGGATGACACCTTGAGGCTTCGCATGGACCAATCCCATCGTCGCACCCAGATTTGTTGGCTCGGTCGATCGCTGGAGAAATCGGGATGACAGCTTGAGACGATGTTTCGTTCAAGAAATCCACTCCCCTCTACAGGGTTTTGAGGTACTCGATCAGATCATTCAACTGATCTTTGGTCATATCGTTGGTGACGCCGTGCTCGTCCTTGGGGTTGAAACGGGTCCAGATCTCCTCCAGGGTGTCGGCCCGGCCGTCATGGAGGTAGGGAGCGGTCTCGTAGATGTTGGTCAGGTGCGGAACGTCGAAGATCGCGTGGGTATCGAGGTGCGATCCTTCCCCGACAAAGGTCAGCTCGCGGTTCGTGAAGTAGGGCGGGGGGTGACAGGTGATGCAGCGGTTGTCGTCGGGAATCGGTTCGCCGGTGTTGGTGACGCCGCGTTCGAACAGCGCTCTGCCGCGGCGCTGAGCCGGCGTCAGTCGGGCGCCGAGGGCCCGGTGGCGGTTGGGATTTCTCGGGATCGTGCAGATATAGCGCTCCAGAGCCTCCACTTGATCCGGAGTGAACGGATCGATCCGGGTGAAGAAAACGGCCAGACGAGGTCCGCATTGGCGCGCCAGGGATGGGTTCTTGCCGGTCCACTTGAAGGGCGCGGTGTCGAGCACGCCGCGCAGGCTCCGGTTGTCGACCGGGTTGAGACCAATGCCGTCCGGTTCGATGTCGTAGGTGATGCCGTCGACGCCGCCGTCCGGATGGCACGAGTGGCAGGAGAACTGCCGGCCGTAGGTCTTGGCGGCGGAGTGGAAGATGCGTTCGCCGCGGCGCACGAGGGTGATCTCGGACGGCCCGCCGAGATCGATGACGGCAACTCGTTGAAGGCTGGCCACATCGATCACCGACACGGTGTCGTCGAGTGCGTCGGCGACATAAACCGACCTCCCGTCGGGCGCCACCGCGATGCCTCGTGGATTCGTGCCCACCGGAATGCGGGTGAGGACGAACCCGGTTGGGGCGCCGAGGTGGTTGGGCAGCAGATGCCGGCGCTCCCAGTCGGTTGCGCCGTCGAGGAGCGATCGCATCTTTCGGATATCGACCACCGCGACCTCATCCACGCCGCCGCCCGTCACGAAGGCCAATCGGCCGTCGGGCGTGATCGCGATATCGGTGGGATCGGCGAAGTAGTTGTCGGGCTCGTCGAGCAGGAGTTGGTCGACCCTTCCGTCGGGCCACAGTATCCCGAGGCCGTTGGTCAAGACCCAGCCCTGGATCACCCGCGTCATCGGGACCAGATTCTTGGTGCGGATCAGGGTCACGAGTGTCAAGGAGTCATCGGACGCGACATCGACTCCCTGCACCAAATTCGCGTCGGAGACCATGACTCGGTTCGTCACCCTCGCCGAGGCTGAGTCGATGACGGTGATTTCGGATCGCGAGGTCTCGCGAAATCCGACAAAATGGGAGAGATTACCGGTCACCAGCACCGAACCACCGTCACTTGATAGGCTGACATCCCAAGCGCCCCGCCCTGCGGCCAGCCGCTTGACCTCGCGCCCGGCATCGACGTCGACGACCGAGATATCGTGCGAGCCCGCATTGGCGACATAGAGGCGGCGGCCCTCCGCATCCACGACGAGACCGTGCGGCTCGTCGCCGACCGGAATCGATGCGGCGACCTCGAGGGTGTCGGTTCGAATCTTCGAGACACTGTCCGAGCCTCGGTTGGAGACAAAGAGGTGGGCGCCGTCTGGCGACAACGTCACACCGTGCGGCAGATTTTCGACCGCGACCTCGGCGACGACCTTTCTTCGGATCGCGTCGACAACGATCACGCTGTCAGAGGCCTCGCAAGCGACGTAGAGGCGCCGGCCGCCCGGACCGACAACCAGATTGAACGGTGTCTTGTACGGAATCTGTGTATCCGATTCGTGGGAAGCCACCGTGTGCGGTCTGGCGGGGCGCGGTTCGAAACCATTGAAGTCGAACGGGCTCGGTCCGAGCACCAGGTCGTGGGATCCCTTCGGTCTGTGGCACACGAGGCAATCGGACTCGGTCGGGATCCGCAGACCTGCGGCCCTCGCCTTTTCGGGGTCGGCCATGATCTCGGCAGCCGAGTACTCGCTGCCCGGTCCGTGACATTGCTCGCACTGCACCCCGTCGGAGATGGCGAAGGCCTCGTCCCGCTCCCATGCCTCCACATCGGCGGCGGTGGCGTGGCAGCCGAGGCAGATCGGGCTCTTCACGGGATCGCCGTCGATTCCGGAGAGGCGCGCGATCTCTCGGGATACGGGACGCTCGAGGGCATGGTAGGCCCGGGCGTGGCGCGACAGGTAGAGCCTCGAGAACTCGTCTCGATGGCTGTCCTGGTGGCACTCGAGGCAGGCCGCCTGACCGATGTAGACACGCTCGCCGGCGGTCGCTGTCATCGACGACAGCGCGAGCACGATCACCAGAGCGATCGGTGCCCGGCTCACTTCGGCTGCTCCTCGAGATTCGGTTCGGTGACGGTGATCAGTTGGTCGGCCGCGATCTTTTCAAGAATCTGGACCGTGCCGCTCGGCCAGGAGATTTCAACGCGGTCGACGCGACTCGTCGAACCGAGACCGAAATGGAGCCGTGGATCGCTCTGGGACAGATATCCGGAGCTGGTCCGCACGTCCCGGAGCTGGGTGTGTCCGCCGGCGGTGAGCCGCACCCGTGCACCGACGGCATCGCGGTTGCTGGTCGTGCCGATGAGGCGAAGCTCCAACCAGTGATGTTGATTGCCGAGGTCGTTGCGCAGCAGGCGCGGACGGTCGTTGAGGTTGAGGATGAGCAGATCGAGATCGCCGTCGTTGTCGTAGTCGCCGCTCGCGGATCCTCGCCCTACGTGTTTGGCTGAAAGCGCTTTGCCGGTCTTCGCCGATACGTCTTCAAAGGCGGCGCCCTGGCGGTTCAGGAACAGCGTGTCCTCCTCCGGCTCGAGGTGGTGGGCGTCCCCGTTGACGACAAAGATGTCCAACCAGCCGTCGTTGTCGATGTCGAGCAGATTGCCCGACCAGCTCGTGTACTGGCCTAGGACGGAGGCCACCCCGAGCCGGGCGCTCTTTTCCTCGAACCAGCCCTCGCCGGTGTTGCGATACAGGCAGCCGTAGCCCATGTCCGGGACGAAGAGGTCGACCAGGCCGTCGCGGTCGAAATCACCGAACTCGGGGCCCATCGCCGATGTGGCCTCGCCGTTCTGGCCGAAGGCGGTGCCGGTGGCAAGCGCGATGTTCTCGAAACGACCGCTGCCAAGGTTGCGCCAGAGGTAGTTCTCCATGCCGTCGTTGGCCACGAAAATGTCCTCGTCGCCGTCGCCGTCGATATCACAGGCTGCGATTCCCATTGCGCGGCCGTCCGGGCTGTCGATGCCGGCGGTTTTGGAGACGTCTTCGAATGTGCCGTCTCCGCGGTTTCGGTAGAGGGTGTCGCGTCGGCCCCGATAGGACAGCGGGCCGGGAAAGCCGTCAGCCGCGAAGTAGTGGCGGTAGTCCGGATCGAAGAGCAGATAGGCTCCGACATAGAGATCGAGAAGGCCGTCGCGGTCGAAATCGAAGAAGGTGGCGCCGACCGTCCAGCGCGAGTCGCCGACACCGGCGGTGTCCGTCACATCGCTGAAGGACCCGTCACCGTCATTTTTGTAGAGGGTATCGCGACCGTAGTTGGTGACAAACAGATCGCTGTCGCCGTCGTTGTCGTAGTCGGCTGCGACCGCCGCCATGCCGTATCCTCGGTCCCCGACGGCCGCCGCGACGGTGACATCCGTAAAAGTCCCGTCGCCGTTGTTGCGGTACAGGGCGTTGGCCAGCTTGTCTGCGAGCTTTCGTCCGCGGGCGTGACTGAATTCCGGGTGGTAACGTCCGTTGACCAGATAGATGTCGAGATCGCCATCTCCGTCATAGTCGAAAAAGACGCAGCCCGCCCCGGTGCTTTCGACGATATTGGTCAGGGCGTCGTCGCCGATGGAGTGCCGCCAGGTGATGCCGGCCGTTTCCGTCACATCGCTGAGACGCGGCGCCTCGGCCGCTTCAGCGGTCGGGTTGATGGTGGCAATGAAGGCGAGGGCGATGGCCGGCAATCTCATTGTCCGTCTCCCGTCTTTTCCGGGGCCTCGGCGTCCAAAGGGAGGCGAACCGCGGGTTTGACCACGGCGGCGGCGAGGGTGTTGGGGGGCGCCATCTCGCGATCCTCGTGGCATCCGACGCAGCCTCGTGACTCGCGCGGCATGACCCACACCCAGTGATCCTGGCGAGCGACCGGTTCGCCCGACGCGTTCAGGAGCTCGAAGATCACGGGAGTCGAATCGGGCACCTCGATGTGAAACGAACCGTCCTTCTCGATTGGAAGAACGCCGAGGGTTCGTCGCGTTGCCGGCGCCGCCGCCGCTGGTTCGGGCGCCGAGGGGATCCCCTCGATCACACGAAGCTGCGTGGCCGACCGAGCCGCGTCGCGCAGTCCTGGGCGGTCGCTGATGTGGGAGGAGATGCAGAAGAACACGCCGAAATTCTGGTCCGGATTGACGAACGATGAGCGACCCCTCACCTCGCGTCTCGGTGAGACCTCGTGGGCATCGACGAGGTGAAATCCGTCGGCTGCGGCGATCACTGCCAAGGTCCTGCCCGTATCCGGATCGAAACGGATCAAGCGATAGCCCGAGCTTTCGCTTTTGGCGAGTGCGGAAACGATCAGACTCCCGTCGGGCTGAGGCCGCGGCGAGTGAAACCAGTACTCGCCGGAGGTGGCGACAGCGGAACGCGATCGAAGCGGCCGTCGACGATCGACGAATTCGAGCGCGCCACCGCCCAGCGGCCCGGGTGAGTCGCCCGCGACGAAGTAGACCCGGGTTTCACCGATGGCGACCATATCCTGCCGGAGCGGACCCTGGTGTGCATCGGCGTATGCCATGAGGTCGGTGCCGTCGATGTTGAGGGCCATCACGGCAAACCGCCCACCGGCGCGCCGGCTCGGATATACCAATCGGCCGTTGTCCAGGACATCCGGCGCCAGATCCGATCCGATGTTGAAGCTGATTCGCCGCGAGTTTCCGCCGTCGAGGTCGGCGGCGTACAGCGCCGTCGCCGCGGCGCCCGTGACTGGGTCCGCCCAGCCATGGGCGTCCGACAGATAGACGAGTCGTCGGCTCGGTCGTTTGTCGTCGAGATGGAAGAGCGAGCCCACCTGCAACGGGGCGGTGGCATTTCCCCCGTCCGCGAGGATCTTGACAGGGTTGGATCCATCGTCGTCGACTCGCCAGATCTGCCACCGGTCGTTTTCACGAGGGCGCCCCGCGAAGAGAATCGTGCGGCCGTCAAAGGAGACCGATGGGTCCTTGGCCGCGGCAAAGCCGCGGGTCAGCACCGTCGTGTGTCCGCGGGGATCCACTCGAACGAGTTCGCAGCCGCCGCATGTTGCACTGTCGGTGTCGAAGGGTACTCTCACTGCGACGAGTTCGCCGCCGGTCGCAGCGACTGAAACTGCGCACGGGGACAGGAGCAACGCCGCAAGAAACGAGACCTTCCGCACCTCAGATTCCGGAATTGGGCACGGCCGCCGTAGCGTCGAGCTCGAAGAGCAACTCGTCGCGGCAGACGTCGCCCACCGTGTACACCACGGGCAGCTGATTCATCCCGCGGCTGGTCAGGATGTCCCGCAGCTCCGAGACGTCATCGTGCCGTTTGACGAATGCGGTCGCCTGGCGCAGGTCACCGAGAACCGCGCCCCCTTCGCGAAGCAGCGTTTCCACAGTGTCCAGCGTTCGCTCGGTCTGGCGTCGGAAGTCGTGTTCGTGGACCGACGATCCGTGGTCGTCGATCGATGCAGTGCCCGAAACGAGCAGGTATCGGCAGCTCCTCGTGTTCAGCTCGAGCCCCCTCGAAAACGAGGAGCCGTACTCCGGCGCCTCGTTTTGTTGCGGATTGACGAGCCTACGAGCATCCAACGGGTATCCGTTGGACGACCTGACCGCCAAGACGTCAAGGACACACCACCCGCCACGGGGATTCTCGGCAAAGATCCCGGTGCTTGCAGGCAGCATCGCGCCCGACCCGCTGCGTGGAAGACCCATCCGATCGAACTCCCGGTTGCGAGCGATGTTGAATTCGTCATACCAATCGAGGATATCGTGCAGATAAAACCATGTGCGCCGCACATCTCGAAATGACCATTGGCGGGCTGTCAGCAGCGCCTCGGCAAGATGGATCGCCTCACGGGTTTCTTCGGCGGGCTGACGCTCGGGATCGTTCGGAAGCAGCCTGCCGACGTCGGAGAGCGCGAAAAACACCGCTTCCGAGCCGGCCACCTCGAGTCCGCACGACTCATCTCCGTAGGTGACGACTCGCGGTACCTCATCGTTCCGCGGCCTGGCCCCAACGATGTGGACCCCGGCGAGGCCCGATCCCTCGCACGGCGCCCCTTCGACAATCGTTGGCGGAACCGGCCACACACGAGCGGGGGACCAACCGCGTGCGTCGAGGATCGAATTGACGGCGCTGATCTGGCAAAAGAGCCGCTCCTGAAGGGTCACTGCACCGGTGCGATCGAGGGCTTCGGCCATCTCCGCATAGGCTTGCACGACCTCGGCAGCCGACGGCGAAGGGTTGTCGGGCCGCCAGGTCAGAAAAACCAGGTCGCCTGGTCCGTTGGAGAAAAACAACATCGGAATGAAACTCTCACCGTTCTGTGTTGAATTCTGCTGTGAAGCGGTTCGACGCAACCCCGCAGATTCCTAGGTCTATCGTATCGAATGTGCACAGAATTCGCCATAGCTGTGCGGGGTAAAATAAGGCAGAGCATATAAGATATCGATCCGGGGACCGGGTCGTTTCGGATGGAAAATAACGATGGCAATTCGCACGCTTCTGGCATCTTTGTTTCGCGAATCCAAACGCGGACGGCACTTCGCGGTCACCGCGGCGGGTTTGATGGCTGCAATCGTCTCCACAGCCGTGGCCGGCCTCGCGTCGGAAGGACCCGTGTTTGTCGACGTCGCGCCGGCATCCGGCATCGACTTCAAGCACTTCAACGGCATGACCGGGAATTTCACCATCGCCGAGATCACCGGTCAGGGCGCAGGGCTGGTCGACTATGACGGCGATGGAGACCTCGACGTGTACCTGGTCCAGGGCCAGCTGCTTGGCACGTCGATGTCGGAAGCCGTTTTCCCTTGGCGAGGACCGAAGCCGCCGACCGATAGACTGTTTCGCAACGATCTCGTTGTCCGAGAAGATGGAACGCGAAAACTCCGATTCACCGACGTGACCTCGAAAAGTGGTATCGCGTCCGACGGTTACGGGATGGGAGTCGCGACCGGGGATTTCGACAACGATGGGCACGTCGATCTCTACATCACCAATCTCGGTTCCAACCACCTCTACCGCAACCGTGGTGACGCCACTTTCGAGGATGTGACGGCCGCGGCCGGGGTCGATGACCCGAGGTGGAGCACCTGCGCGGCCTTTGTCGATTACGACCGCGACGGCGACCTCGACCTCTTCGTTTCGAACTATGTCGATTTCGAAAAAGCCCCGACGCGCGAGTGTTACGCCAACAGCAGCGCGCGGGACTTCTGCGGTCCGGACGCCTACAACCCGGTGCCCGACAGGCTTTTTCGAAATCGTGGCAACGGCACATTCGAAGATGTCACCGTTGCGTCGGGTATCAACAAGGAGTTCGGTGCAGGCTTTGGGGTGGTCGCCGCAGACTATGACTCGGACGGTTGGATCGACATCTACGTCGCCAACGACGGTGATCCCAACCAGCTGTGGCTCAACAACGGCGACGGCACGTTTCGCAACGAGGCGCTGTGGGCCGGTGCCGCGATCAACTCGGCGGGCATGGCCGAGGCCAGCATGGGGGTCGACGCAGACGACTTTGACGAGGACGGTGATGACGACATCTTCATGACCCACATCATGGAGGAGACCAACACTCTCTTCGTTAACGACGGCAAAGGCCTCTTCGAGGACCGCACCTCCGCGGCCGGCCTCGCCTCGATCAGCCTCGGCAAGACCGGTTTCGGTACGGGTTGGTTCGACTTCGACAACGACGGCTGGTTGGATCTGTTGGTGCTCAACGGCGCCGTTCGTGCCCTGGCCGAGCGCGCTCGAGCGGGTGACGCCTACCCTTTGGGGCAGCCGAATCACCTTCTGAGAAACACCGGGAAGGGCAAGTTCGAGGTGGCGAGCGATCGCGCCGGTCCGAGCTTTCCGTTGATCGAGGTCAGCCGCGGCGCAGCCTTTGGTGACATCGACAACGACGGTGACACCGACGTGCTGGTGTCCAACAATAATGGTCCCGCGAGGCTCCTGATCAACCAGATCGGTACTAATAACCACTGGCTCGGCCTTCGTCTTCTGGTCGAAGATGGCACACGTGACGCACTCGGAGCGAGAGTCGAGGTGGTCCGGGCCACCGGAAAAAAACGGTGGCGACGCGTCCGCACCGACGGCAGCTTCTGCTCCTCCCGCGACCCGAGAGTCCTGGTTGGATTGGGGTCCGACACGGGTGTCAAAGAGGTCCACGTGACCTGGCCGGACGGGAGTAGAGAAACGTGGCGTAAGCTGTCGGTCGACAGCTACACGACCCTGCGTCAGGGGTCGGCACCGCAGGAGAAGTAAATGAACACGTGTTTTCGATCTGCCGTTGTGTGTGGCGTTGTCGTTGCCGCCGTGATGATCGGCCCGCCGCTTCCCGCGATTGCTCAGGAGTCGGACCCGCAGGAACCGGATGTCACCGAGCTCAGAAAGCGGTTAGCGCCTTTGATCGCCCCCGATCTCACCGGTCTCGACGAGGTGGTGGCGTTGCAGCTTGCCGAGGCTCGGCGCGAGGTCGAAGCTGTGATCGCCGAACCCAACGCCGACGTCGGACGGCTTGCCGCGGCGTACGGAACCCTGGGACAGCTTTACCACGCCTACGAGCTGCTCGATGTGGCCGAGGTCTGCTACTCCAACGCGAGCTTTCTGGCACCCGGGGACTTTCGTTGGTTCCACTTACTCGCAGACGTCTCGCGGCTGGCCGGCAAGCTCGAGGATGCAGCGGCCCGGTACGAAGCCGCGTGGGCGCTGGAACCCTACGATTTTGCGGCCCTGGTTCGGCTTGCCGAGGTCTACCTCGAGCTTGGTCGCCACCAAGAAGCCGAAACGACCTTCAACGCGGCGCTTGCCCTGAACCCGGCCTCGCCGTCTGCGATGGCCGGTCTCGGTCAGCTGGCCCTCGAAAAGCAGGAGTACGGCGATGCGGTGATGTACTTTCGGGCTGCCCTGAAGGCGGCGCCGGAGGCGAACCGCCTCCACTACAGCCTGGCGATGGCCTATCGCGGACTGGGTGATCTGGACAACGCACAACGCCAGCTCGCCCTCCGGGGCAGCGTCGGTGTCCGTCCGCCGGATCCGGTGGTCGATCAGCTCCAGCTTCTGACCGAGGGCGAGAGGGTCCACCTGATCCGCGGCCGGCTGGCCTTTTCCAGCGGCAGGTTTCAGGAGGCGGCCGACGAGTTCGGTGCGGCGGTGGCAGCAGATCCGGAGAGCGCGCGAGCCCTGGTCAACCTCGGAACATCACTCGCCCAGCTCGGCGACCTCGATGGCGCCGTCGAGCGATTTCGGCAGGCGCTGGCCATCGAACCCCGACAGACCACTGCCAATTTCAATCTGGGGAGCACCTTGATGGGTCAGCGGCAGCCGGCCGAAGCGATTCCCCACCTCGAGAGGGTCGTCGAGGAAACGCCCTACGATTTCGAAGCCCAGCTTCTGCTGGCCCGCGCTTATGTGGCGACGGGAGACGACTTCAGCTCGTTGGCTCACTTCCAAAAAGCGGCGGAGCTCGACCCTGGAAGCCAGGATGCGGTGCTCGCCGGCGCCGCCGCCCTCGCCCGGCTCCACCAGTACGGGCGCGCGATCACGGTGCTCGAGGCCGGGCTCGAGCGGATGCCGGCGAGCGGCGGCATCGCATTCGCGTTGGCGCGGCTGCTTGCGGGCTCTCCGGAGGCCAAGCTGCGAAACGGCGAACGCGCCTACGAGCTCGCTCAGGGCGTATACAACGTCGAGCCTTCGCCCCGTCATGCCCAGCTCGTTGCGCAGTCCCTTGCCGAGCTCGATCGCTGCGACGAGGCGGCGCGATGGCAGCAAAAAGTAGTGGACGCCGCGGTCGAGGACGGTGTCAGCGAAGGCCTGGAGATTCTCGTGGCCGATCTCGAGATGTATCAACGAGGCACCCCCTGCCGACTGCCGACACGCTGATCTGGACACTATAAAATGAGACTCATAATCAATGTTCAACAATGAAGCACTTTGGTAATCTCAATCTGACTCGATATCGTGCCGGACTTCGTGCCGACACGGCTTGACAGAACCGATGAGTCTGAGTATCATAACTCAAATAGGAGATAGAGATCACTCCATCTACAGTTTTGGTTGCGGGCGCACGCCCGAAAAAATGATTCGGAGGAACACGAAAATGGCGCGACGCATGAGGTCTTTCGGTACGCTGGCAGTTGTTTTCTGCATTCTACTCATTTCGGCGACCCCGGCGATGGCTGCCGATGTCGCCCAGAGGTCTCAGGTTGCGTTGACGGAGGTCCGTTCGACGGGCATCTCGTGGCAGCCGTTGATCGATTTCAAGTCGGCGGTTCTCACCATGTCCGGTCCGGACGGATTTGTGATGAGCAGAGAGTTCGGGAGGGGCGAGCTGCTTCAGGTCCAGGTCGTCGACAAGCAGGGCTACGCCTTCGCCGACGGCGGGTACACCTGGGAGCTCAGCTTCTCGCCGACCGTCGAGCCGGCGGTGAGGAGAGCCCTCGAAAAAGCGCGGGAGAGCGGCGATGAAAAAGCCGTGGCCGAGCTCAGGCGAAATGGAAAGCTCCCCGAGGGGGCGGTGATCTCCGGTTTCTTCAGGGTGCATTCGGGCTCCATTGTCACGCCTGACAAAGCGGAATCGGCCGCGGCCGTTGAGCGGAGCGTTTCGGAGCCTGATATGGGTGACGCGGGCGGCGCGGCCGTGGCCTCAGCCGACAAAGACCAGGTGATCTTGGATGACCTGATCGTCGATGGCAGCGCGTGCATCGGACAAGACTGCGTTAACGGAGAGAGCTTCGGCTTCGATACCATCCGCATCAAGGAAAACAATCTGCGGATCAAGGCCCAGGACACCAGCTCCACCGCCAGCTTCCCCACCAGAGACTGGCAGATCACCTTCAACGATTCCTCCAACGGCGGTCAGAACAAGTTTTCGATTGATGACATCGACGGCGGCCGTACGCCGTTCACCATCGAAGCCAGCGCGCCAAGCAACTCCCTCTACGTAGATGACGGTGGCAGGGTCGGCTTCAGCACCTCGGTCCCCGTTACGGATCTGCACGTGGTGAGCGGCAACACTCCGACCCTACGCCTCGAGCAGAATGGCTCCTCCGGCTTCACGCCCCAGACCTGGGACCTAGCCGGCAACGAGGCCAACTTCTTCATCCGCGACGTGACCAACGGCTCGACCCTGCCGTTCCGAATTTTTCCGGGCGCACCGAGCAGTGCGTTGACTATCGAGGCGTCGACCGGAGACGTCGGTGTAGGCACGACCTCGCCGGAAGAGGAACTCCACGTCGAATCCCAAAGTGGTGGAAACGCGGCGCTCATGTTGGACGGGGTCGCTGCAGGTGGTGTGGAGTGGATCATCCGCTCCCAGAGTAATGACCAGCTGCAGATCAGGGACGACACAGGTGGCACAATCCCGATGAGGATAGCGGGTGGCGCAGATACGAACCTCCTGCAGCTTGGCGTCATCGCCACCAACCAGGTCGACATCACTGGCAACCTGGTGGTGAGTGGGACCATCACCCCGGACTACGTCTTCGAACCGGGTTACCAGCTCGAGTCGATCGAGGAGCATGCCGAGTACATGTGGACCTACAAGCACCTTCCCGCCGTCGGTGCCGCGACCTTGCGGCCGGATGGCAGCCACGCGGTCAACGTTGGAGCGCGTAGCCAGAGCATGCTCGAGGAGCTCGAGAAGGCCCACATATACATCGAACAGCTCCACACGACCATCCAGGACATGCAGGAGCGTCTCGAGAAGCTGGAGAGCGGTTCGAGCGAATAAACCGAGATGACCAGGCGCTGTTCGCACAAGACGTCTGACACGCCTTAATCTCCGAGGACCGGGATCTCCCGGTCCTTTTTCTTGTTGTATATTTGTGCTTTCGTTGATGTTGACAGAGAAACCCGAGAAACATATACTGAGCCTCCAACGAAACAGATCCAAATGGATGTTCAGGTCCCGCCAATACGCTGCCTTGCTTCCGGCAAGCCGACAAGGTTTGCCGTGGTAGGGGTCGAAGAAATCGCGGAGGTCAGATTCCTTGCGGTTTCAGACAAGATATGATAGAGTGTCGGAAATGAGACTCATATTCAATTGCTCCTGGAGAGGTTCCAGTACCGACCGCCGGACCAAGTTCCGGGAGCCGAACCAAAAGGGCTGAGGAGGTTGTATCGTGCGACGAATCAATTATTCCGTTCTGTCGGTAGCATTTGTTGTGGCTGTCTTCGGGTTTTCTGGGGTCGCCGACTGCGATGAACCTATCGTCGAGGTAAAAAACCTTGGAGACGCGCTGGTTTTTCGCCCGACCGTCGTCGAGTTCAAGGAGCTGATTCTCACGGTCACGGGCCCTTGCGATTATCAGTACCGTCAGGTTGTCGAAAGAGGAGAATTGTTCTTCAAATTGAATGAGGAAACGATCGACGGTGCCTACACCTACGGTGTGACCCGGATGGAAAGAATCGACCCTGAGATCATCAAAATCCTGCAGCAGGCCCGCCTCAAGCAGGATGATTCGGTTGCGAGGCGGCTCTGCCGTGAGGAAAGGCTGCCAGGACCACCGGGAATTCAGTCGGGTGGCTTCACGGTATTGCGGGGAAAAATAATTTTCGATCCGGGCTCAATTGAGGAGAAGGCTGTCTCAAAACAGCTCGATGCGGGTGGTCTGAGCGGTCAGGTGTCGATGGAGGCATCCTATGAGATCATCAGCCGCGACGGGACGGTGGCTGAGAAGGCGGGCAATCCGAACAAGGACTTCGTGATCAACGATGACCTGATCGTCGATGGCAGCGCCTGCATCGGTTTCGACTGCGTCAACGGCGAGGTCTTCGGGTTCGACACCATCCGTCTCAAGGAGAACAACCTTCGCATCAAGTTCGACGACACCAGCGTCGTGCCCAGCTTCCCGGCTAACGACTGGCAGCTGACGGCGAACGACTCGGCGAACGGCGGAGCCAGCAAGTTTTCGATCGACGACATCAGCGGCAACCGCACCCCCTTTACAGTCGAGGCCAATTCGCGTTCGCACGCGCTGTACGTGGATGATGGCGGGCGCATCGGATCCCGAACCTCGACCCCGTCGGTTGAAATTCACACGATTGACGGTGACACGCCGACCCTCCGCCTGCAGCAGGACGGCTCCAGCGGCTTCGCTCCCCAGACCTGGGATGTGGCCGGCAACGAGACCAACTTCTTCATCCGTGACGTGACGAACGGTTCCCAGCTTCCCTTCCGCATCCGCCCAGATGCACCGACGAACAGTATTTTCATCGACGTCGATGGTGACGTCGGCGTTGGCACGTCTTCACCAAATTCATCACTTCACGTGAAGGAAACTACACAGAGCGCAGCGCTGGAGCTGGAATACAACAATTCGTGGATCATCCGGAGCCAGTCCAATGACCAGCTTCAGGTCAGGGACAACACAGGCTCGACAATCCCGATGAGGTTTGGTGCAGGGGCCAACACCAACCTCCTTTTGGTCGGTGTCGAGCCCGACGGATCCACAGCAGTTGCCGATGAGGTCAACATCACGGGCAACCTCGTGGTCAGCGGTACGATCACTCCGGATTTCGTGTTCGAGCCGGGTTTCAGTCTTGAATCCATCGAAGAACATGCAGAGTACATGTGGACGAACAAGCATCTGCCTGCCGTCGGGCCAGCGACTCCCGATGGGTTCGGCACCCACGAGATCAACATCGGCCTCCGCAGCCAAGGAATCCTCCAGGAACTCGAGAAAGCCCACATCTATATCGAACAACTCCACGACACGATCAAAGAGCTCGAGAAAGCGCAGATCGATGCTGAGAAACTGAACGCGACAATCGAGGATTTACAGAGTCGTCTCGAAAAACTCGAGAGCGGTTCGATCGACTGATTGGAATTCACCGTTCGCGCCGCAGTCTTCGGGGCGGGCGATTGACATATACGCCGAAAAACACCTTCCTAAGGACCGGGGTTCCCCGGTCCTTTTTTCAAGATCCAATCCGGGCCGTTCCTATCCCTCAGATTCGAATCACTACCCCACCGACTTCAGATAAATGAGCGAGCCGTGGGCCCCGCCGGCGGAGCCCCACGCGGCTTCGCTTCCATCCATAGCCGCTGAGACGTTGACGGCAGGTGGTTAATGCTCCCAATAACTGCATTCCAGATCCATTTTTCCGCTCAACTCAATTTGTGGTGACGGGGATATTTGGGACTGGCCCTTGTGAGACGGCGCGAGCTCACACAACTCCGGGGTATGTGCCTCTCTCGACCGTACTTGCTGGCGCGGAATTCTTGCTGTACGATTGGGCAACAACTCAGATCGCGATCCGAGATCCGCTCAGAAGGGGGAACCGAATCATGAAACGGAACATCCGTGCTGCAGGATTGATATTGGGCATCGTGGCGCTCGCCGGGGTTGCGGTCGGCCAGTCGAACCCGTCGGCCGAAATTCGAGGGGAGAGGACGCCGAGCTTCGATGCGAACCAGATCGTGTTCAAACCGGGCGCAGGCCGTGTCGGACTCGCCCTGAGCGTCTCTGGACCCGACGGATATCGGTACCAAAAGGACTACGAGCCGGGGGTGCATCCGACGTTTTCAGTGCGCGATCTCGACGATGGCTTGTACAGCTTTGAGCTGCGCATCGTGGCGGCCCTCAAAACCAACGACACTGGGAGTGCGGGAACCAAGAGATCCGGGGTATCGCAGAACGAGAGGGGTCTGAAAAAAGTTCCCGGGCAATCACAGGACGCCATCGTAGAATCCGGTCACTTCCGGGTTGAGGCCGGCAATCTGGTGTTGAGAAATGTTGTCGAGCGTGGGGCCGAAGAACCACCTTCTGATCTGGAGCTGACGGGTCAGACAGACCTTCCGGACAAGGACGTCTGCTACGCTGATGATCTTATCGTCGACGGCAGCCTGTGCGTGGGTTACGATTGCGTCTGTGGTACGGGTTTTAGCTTCGACACTATCATTCTCAAGGAGAATAACTTACGAATATTCTTCGACGACACCAGCACCACTGCGAGTTTCCCCCGGAATAAGTGGCGAATCGTCATCAACGACTCAACAAACGGCGGCGCCAGCTACTTCGGGATCGACGACGTCACCGCTGGTTGGAGGACCTTCGCCATCGAAGCGGGCGCGAGACAGAACTCGCTGTACGTCGATGACCAGGGCGACGTCGGTCTCGGCACCTCCACCCCGGTGGTGAACCTCCACATCAGGGACGGCAACACCCCGACACTTCGCCTCGAGCAGGACGGTTCGTCGGGCTTCGCCCCCCAGACCTGGGACGTCGCCGGCAACGAGACCAACTTCTTCATCCGCGACACGACCAGCGGTTCCACGCTACCGTTTCGAATCCGCCCGGGAGCGCCGACGAGTTCCATCGATATTGCGACGGGCGGAGATGTAGGTTTTGGGACCAGTTCGCCGAACTCGTCACTCCACGTGAAAAGAACTGGAGGGAGTGCAGCGCTGGAGCTTGAATACAATAACTCTTGGATCATCAGGAGCCAGGCCAACGACCAGCTGCAAATCAGAGATAACACTGGGACAAAAATTCCGATGAGGTTCGGTGCTGGGGCCAACACCAACCTCCTGTTGGTCGGCGTCGAGCCCGACGGATCCACGGCGGTCGCCAATGAAGTCAACATTACGGGCAACCTCGTGGTCAGTGGAACAATCACTCCCGACTTTGTCTTCGATCCAGATTACCCGCTCGAGTCGATTGAGGAACACGCCGAGTATATGTGGAAGAACGGCCACCTGCCGGCAGTTGGCGAAGCGACCGCCGATGGTTTTGGTACCCATGAGATCAACCTAGGTCGTCGCAGTCAAAGCATGTTGGAGGAGTTGGAGAAGGCACACCTGTACATAGAACAGCTCAATGCCAGGATCAAGGCGCTTGAGGCTCTGCTCGCCAAAGTAGACGCTCCAAGCACCGGTGATTAGTCCGGGCTAGAACTCGGTGCGGAACCGACGAGAGAGGGTGCAGTCAGGTCATTGCCGCATCCATCCCTCGAGCATCAACAACGCCCAGATTCGTCGGCCGTGGTCGTTCTTTCCGGATACATGTTCATCGACCATTGCTGTGAGGGCCTCTCGCGAAAAGTACTCCCTGACTCTGGCGTTGGGGTTGAGCACAAATTCATGAATCGCGGGCCGGATCTCAGCCCTCAGCCAAGACTCAATTGGCGCTCCGAACCCGCGTTTAGGGCGCACCAGTATCTTCGGCGGAACTCGTTTGGAGAACGCTTTTCGCAGGAGGACCTTGCCCACGCGTCCTCGTAGCTTGAAGCTGGTCGGAAGACGTGCGGCAAACTCCTGGAGTTGATGATCGAGGA
This sequence comes from uncultured Thermoanaerobaculia bacterium, assembly GCA_965364305.1. Lineage (GTDB taxonomy): Bacteria > Acidobacteriota > Thermoanaerobaculia > Thermoanaerobaculales > Sulfomarinibacteraceae > Sulfomarinibacter. Next base: position 3,029 of record CBDTWX010000022.1, on the reverse strand, counting down.
AGGGCGATCGACCCTCCAACGAATGGGCCATCGTTGTTCGATCGGTCTTCACGAGGATGTCGCCTGAAAGGTAGTTGAGTGTGTCCACTGCGAGGGTCCGATCCAGCACGGACTCGGCACAGGCGCAGTCAAAATCTCGTGCTAGAAGCTCGCTGGAGTCGAGGCCTGTCAGTCGATCAAGGACCGCTGGAGAGAGGATCCGAGCCTTGAGGGTTTCGTCAAAAAACGAGCCCCAGCGAATGATGCTGGCTTTGGGTGATATCCGCGCGACCTGCGCCAATCTTTTGAGCCCGAGCACCCAGTTGGCTTCGATGGATGCCTGCCGAGGTTCGGGCAACCAGTCGACCAAAGCCGGGACGAGACGCTGAGTTATGGTTTCTGGCAGCGACGCGTACGGCCGAATAATCCGGTCGAGCCAATAGCGCCCGTAGCCCGCGAAACTCTCATCTCCTCCATCGCCGTTCAATGCCACCGTTACGTATCGGCGGGCTTCGCGGGCCAGGTAGTAAGTTTGAAACGCGCTTGAATCGGCGAACGGTTCGTCAAAAGCCTCCACCAGCTTAGGGAAGACATCGTCGAACCGTTCCGGGGTGACGATGATCTCGTGATGGTCCGTCCCCCAACGGTTCGCGACCATCCGCGCGTACGGAAGTTCGTTCAGCGACTCGAAGTCGAAACCTATCGAAAACGTCTTGACAGCCTTCGGTGAGAGCTGGGCCATGAGGGCAACGATTATCGACGAGTCGATGCCCCCACTCAGAAACGCACCGAGTGGCACCTCGCTCATTAGTCGACGTCTGACCGCGTGTTCCAACAATTCCCGGAGCTTCTCGGCTGCCTCGTGCATGTTGAGGTCGAGCTTCGGCTCGTAACAGAGCTCCCAGTAGCGCTCTATCTTGAGCTGCCCATTTTCATAGGATAGCCAATGCGCCGCAGGCAACTTGCGAATACCGCTGTAGATGCTTCGCGGGTCTGGGACATATTGCAGAGAAAGGTAGTGGTATAAAGAGACCTCATCCAACTCGACCGGTATGCCAGGCCATTGCAGCAGAGTTTTTAGTTCCGATCCGAAGCAGAGTTTTCCATCCCACGCAGCGTAATAGAATGGTTTTTGACCCAATCGATCTCGGGCTGCGAAAAGACTGCATCGATTCTGATCCCACACCGCAAACGCAAACATCCCCACCAACTGCTTTGGACAATTCGTGCCGTACTCTTCGTAAGCATGGGCGATGACCTCGGTGTCCGATCGTGTGGCAAACCGATGCCCTCGGCTCTCGAGAGTAGATCTGAGTTCGCGATAGTTGTAGATCTCACCGTTGAACACGACCCACACGGTTCGATCTTCGTTGGTGACCGGTTGGCCACCTCCCATGACGTCGATGATGCTGAGACGACGCGCGCCGAGAACAGCCTTTGAATCGACGAACAAACCGTCGTCATCGGGCCCCCGATGGATCATCACATCGCACATGTTGCGAACCAGATTTGAAGCCTCTTCTGGCAACCCATCCTCGCTCGCGACACCACAAATTCCACACACGGAATTTCCCTCGTTTCTCAGCGAGCTGGTATCCTATCATTCCGCAGACAGATAGAACCATATTGCCGTGGCTAGTTGCTCTGTCCCCCACGAGGCGTGGTCAAAGACAGGGCCCGAAGCTGTAACCAAATTATTGAGGATAAGCAGGCTTGGCGATTTTTTGCTGACATCTCTTGTGACGCATGGAAATGGCAATTCTGCTGTGCAATAGTAACCCGGGGAGAAAATCATATAGTGGCGCGCTGCAAACTCGCGGAAGGACTCGTCTGATGGGTCGACTTCGGGTCGATCGGCCGATTCGTCAACGCATTCTGCGTGCCGCGTTGGTGGTGGTCACCCTCTGCATAGCGGTGGGAATTGTCCGGTGGGCAACCCGCGTAGGAATCGCGCGATCCGGAAATCGCCAGGTTTCGAATGACGTGGCCGAAACAACGAGAGCTCGACCAAATGTTCTGATCATTATTCTCGATGCCTTGCGTGCGGATTTTGTTGGCGCCTACTCACGCCGATGGAGCGGAGAAATCTCGTTCACCCCGAATCTCGATCGTCTCGCCTCGAAGGGGGCTCGTTTTTCTGCTGCGATTGCTCCTTCCAGTTGGACGCGCCCCTCAGTCGCAGGCATTCTCACCGGTTTCCGTCCAATGCGACATGCGAATTGGCAGGGTACGGCCAAGGAGTTCGGTCTCCGCGATGGCGCTGGCAGGCCTTTGGCCCATTCGCTCTCCGAGAGCTTTGACACACTCGCAGAGGTTCTTCGCGGTGAAGGTTATGTGACCGCCTGTTTCCCGCCCTCAGATCGCGGCCAGTACCACAGGCTGTCAGGATTCTCTCAGGGCTTTCAATTTTACGAGGGCAGCTACAGCGATTCGCCGCTGGTCCGTAGTGACGAGACATTCCGAGCGCTTGTCGAGTGGTTCGAGGAAGAACGCCCCAATGAAAGCCCATTCTTTGCGTTTGTACACACTCTTGGAGCGCATGAGCCTTACCTCACGCCTGCGCCTTACGACGTGAAGTACAGCGGTGCTTTCAAACAATGGAAAAGCGCGGTGCCGACTGAGGGTGAAAACCGACGCTACCTTCTAGGCGGGGAAACCACCCGCGATTTCTATCTCGAACGCTATGCGGGTCTTGTCAGCCAGTCTTACCAGACAGCCCTCGAGACGGTCATCCGTGGAGAGCAAACGGTAGAGCAGGCGTTTGGCGAAGCTGATGACGCTATCCAGGCTTGCCTGGACGAGAATATGTAGCATTGGATACAAGCAATTGCATTGGGCATAGCTTAAATCCTGCCCGGTAGCAATGAAACACAATTCGGGATGGGTAGGCGTGATAGCCAGCCCATCCCGATTCTCAGACCACCTGAGAGGAGAAAAAACGTGGCAACCATGCAAAGCGTTACCCCTAAACGATCGTGGTGGGATAAACTTGAAAAGCGAAAAAGAGAAACCATTCAAGGCTATCTCTTCATCCTCCCGGTGGTGTTGGG
>CBDTWX010000021.1:0-21388 GCA_965364305.1 uncultured Thermoanaerobaculia bacterium | reverse complement strand
AAGGAGCACGATGTGCGACAAGCACGACGGGACGCCGTGATTCGCCGTCCGTAGTGGACGCCTGGTGAGAAGTACGGGCTAAGAATCCTCATTTGGCTCCGTTGCGGCCGAGGCGTCGCGACACCGACGCGCCTACGGCACGGTCGCCGACCACGCCGAGGAAGAGCCGGACTCGAAGCCGTCGCTGAAGATCAAGCTGCCATCGCACGGCAACGCCGTCATTGAAATGGTGTAGGCGTCGACCACCTGGTCGTTGCCGTACTCACCGATCTTGACGTAGTGGGTGCCGGCCCCGAGCTGACCCGCCCCGCACGGGCGATCGATCCGTGACAGGCTGCCGACGCCGTCGTTGTTGTCATACTCGATCAGGCCGAGACCGCTGTTGTACAGCCACATCTCGGTGTCTCCCGCAGCTGCTGAGGTCTCCAGCACGACGGACGAAGGCCCACTCAGTGTGAAGGACAGCCAGTCGACATCACCGATCGGACAGATGTCGTGAATCTGCGGGACTCCCGGCGAGTAGGGCGAGGCCGTGCTCCAGCCGTTGTCGCCTTCCCAGCTATCGCTACAGTCGAGCACGGTCAGGGTCTCGTCGGCGACGATCACGACATTGCTGCAGGGGTCGTTGGTGCACATGAAATCGCCGCCGTACTCGGGCACCGCAGACCTCATGATCCAGCCCACCCAGTAGGTTCCCGGGCTGACGCTGGCCAGCAGGGGCCAGTCCGGAACGATATAGAACCACCCGGCGTCGATCGCACCCAGGTTGGCAGTCCCCACCTTGGTGTCGAAGCTGCTGATCGAGGTGTTGTCGGAGAGGTAGAAGTCCACCGTGATCGGGCCGGAGTTGGCAAAACCTGAGTTGATGAGCGAGTATTTGACGAAGAACACATGGTCCTGCAACACGCTGTTGGGCGAGACGTCCTTGGTGTCATCGGCATACGAAAAGACGTATTCGATCAGATCGGGTCGCGCGACGGGCGGCGAATTGATACCGTCGTTGGTGATCCTGCCGTCCATGTGACCCAACCTTTCGGCCGTTATCCGGGTCGCCTCCGCGTATCCCTCTCGAGTCGAGGTCGAGTTCACACCCTGGACAAAGCGTAAACCGTCGTTATAGCGCCACACCGGACCTCCGCTGTGGCCGCCATAGACGTAGGCGCACATCTGGATCCTATTGGTAGTGTAGCCAAGGACGTTGCCGGGGTCCGAGTGGGGGTACTGGGCGAGCTCGCCGTCGGGAACGTACGGCGTCTCGGTGGGGTATCCGTTGAATTTGAGAATCGTCGTCGTGAGATCGGCTTCCCGTCCCAGCCACCCCGTCTGATCCCCAGCCCACCTGTCCAACGCGATGTAGCCGATATCATAGTTCAAGTCCCCGTCGACGAACCAACCGGTGTAGGTGTCGAGAACGGTGGCCTTGGCGACGCCGAACGGGAAATCGGGTTCGCCGAAAGGGTTCACCACGTCGGTCTGGGCCCCCCACGCCCACACCTCGTCGGCCCACTTCCCGTCGGAGGTATCACCGTCGTCGTTGGGATCGCGGTTGAAGATGCAGTGGCCGGCGGTGAGCAGGTGAAATGGGCCGAAGGCTGAAGCGCTGCAGGAGTAGTAATAGTCGGTGCCGGAGACGTTGAAACGCATCAGCAGCTTGTACGTCTTCTGCCAGGGGACGTCGTGGGTCAGCAAGAAGCGGGAGGGAGGTGTGCAGGCGCTGCTCTTGACGCCCCCAAAACTCGCCTCCCCATCGGTTCCCTCCGACAGCAGAGAGGTCGGCGGCTGATCCCCACCGAAACGCCACAGTGGAGAAGGTTCCCGGCCGGCTCGAAATGGAGCGCCCCCGATGCCCGAAAAATCCGGCGGGATGATCGACCTCTTGCCCGTGGAGAGGTCGACGCTCATCCTGGAGTGACGCTCGACAACGTCGGACTCCGGTTCCGGATAGGAAATGCCCCGCGTCGGTGCCGGCCGTGCCTCGCGGAGAATCTCTCGGAGCTGGTTGAACTCGACCCTTTTCTCGGCCTCTGGTTCTTGGGCGCACACTGGGGCGATCAAAAAAACTACAGTGACGGCAGCCACGCCAGGAACGAAACTGTGCATCTTCACGTCTCGGCACCCTTTCCGTTGCAGACTTCGTGATGACGACGGACCCGATGCTCGCGAGTGTCCCTTTCTTCGATGCTATCAGAGACAATGTACGTTTCTAAAGCCTGGTGCCGATACGATTCAAATCGTCGCTATCGTCCGCTCCGACGCTCCCACCACGTCCGACCTTCTGCTCCGATCGCTGTGACAATCGCAGTCTGACGAAAAGGACAAGACCATGAATCGGATCCTCGCGATCTTCGTGGCGGCTTTGGCGTTCGAACCCTTGGCTGTTGCCGAGGACTATTACGTCACCAAGACGGCGGATACCGCCGACGGATCGTGTACGCAGGAGAATTGTTCCCTGCGCGAAGCCGTTATCTCCGCCAACGCCACCCCCGCTGCCGACACCATCCATCTGCCCCCGGCGTCTGCACGCTTTCGATCCCTGGAGCGGAGGAGGACGATTCAGCGACGGGAGATCTCGACATCAAGAGCGAGCTGACCATCCTGGGCGACCCCTACCTGCCCTCCATCGTCGACGGCGGCGGTATCGACCGGGTCTTCCACGTGGTGGCCGGGGCGATCGTCAAGCTGGAGTGGCTGACGATCCGAAACGGTTCCTCAGACGACCACCGGGTTTCCTTACTAGCGGGAACAACATCGAGAGCCCGGGGGATTCTTGCGACCGCACGGAATTGAGTGACCAGGTCAACATCACGGGCGTCGAGCTCTCTCTCCAGGCGCTCGAATGGAACGGCGGACCGACAGACACACACGCACTGGGACCCACGAGCGTCGCCGTAGACGGCAGCGGAACTAGCCGAAGAACCGATTCGATCGAGAGGCGAGCCAAAAAATGACCTGTTGACTTCCTAATGCCGACCACCGACGAAGCTCCAGCTCGACCACAGCATCACCTTGGTGACGTCGGTGGAGAGGGTTTCCGCGGTGTAGTGGGCAATCTTGAAGAAGAACGAGAGGGGTTCAGAGACCGTGTATCGCGCCAGGAAATCGACCTCGGTTCCAAGACCGGCCCCACCCTGGGCCGCCTGGAAATCGTGGTAGGCGACCATCCACGACCAGCTTTTTCGATCCATCGATAGACGGACATACCGATCATGGCTGCCCTCAGGCGGCGTGATCACAAGGCGATCGGCAAATCCGTTCTTGCCGTGGTTGGTACCGAGCGGAGTTTGAACCGCGCTCGTTCCGTTCCCGTCCTTCAGCTCCCACGCCGCCTGCAGCGTCCATTCGCCTCTGCGAACCCCGAGGCCGAGGTGGGCATAACTCAGGCTGAAGTCACGCGGGTTGCCGCCATGGTCGAGCTGGCGCGCGGCTTCAGCGAAGTAGAGCAGGTCGACCGACCGCGTCGATGTGTCGCCGATGAACCTGGCACCGTACGTGGCGGTAGACAGCACGGCGCGGTCGCTCCTCTCCCAATCGAGCAGGTAGGCGTAGGCGGACACAACGCCGGGCCCCACCTCCCTCGAGAGGTGGAAGAGGTGGGCGTCGATCTCGGGGCTGGAGCCGTTGTTGTAGTACACGCGACCGAGGTAGGCGTACGTGGCCTGGAGCGTTGCCGGCACCCCGATGGCGAACGAAACCGCCTCGAACGAACGACGATTCTGGCGCCAGCCTGCGGTGCCGATAAAACGCTGGTTGTCGAGCGTGTACCCGAAACGGCCGGCCCGGATCTCGAGTCCATACGCCCCGCGATAGGCCAGGAAGATCGAATCGACCTCGATGATCTCCGGGTCGGCGACGATCGGTCGGTCGATCACCCCGTTGTTCAGGCTGCCGGCGCCCGCGTTGTTGTAGAGGAGGTCGTTGCCCACGGCCGTCACGGTCTCGAAGGTCACCCCCGCGGAGAACCCACGGAGCGCGCCCGTTTCATAGGACAGCGCGCCCCGGAGGGTCGATGCGTAGGCGTTCTTCTCGAGTGCCGCATCGTCCACGAATTCGAAGCGATAACGGAGGTCTATCGCGAGCAAACCCCTCTTCAGGGCCTCACGCAAATTGGTGGCGGTTGGGTCTGCCCCGATTCATCGACAAGGAACGGAGGAACCGGAACTACGAATCCAGCCAGGTCACTCGGCCGCTCGAAAGATCGTAGACACCACCCGCGATGACGATCTCGCCGTTGGAGACCATCTCGGAGAGGACCGGGCTCTGATCGAGGATATTGTCGATCGTCTCGCGGACATTTTCCTCGATGGCGAGGTTCAGAAATGCGGCATTCGACGAGTTCGCCTCACCCTCGGTCGCTGCATCCGCGCGCGCGATCGGAGCATCAAAATCGTTGAGCAGCTCGGTCAGGTTGCCGAGCTCGACTCCGTCCGCCGCCCCCTTGATCGCGCCGCACGAGGTATGACCCAGGATCACGATAGCCTTCGAACCGGCGACCTTGGTGGCAAACTCGAGGCTGCCGACCAGGTTCACGTCCTCGACGTTACCGGCGACGCGGCCGACGAAGATATCGCCAATTCCCTGATCGAAGATGATCTCGGGTGGAACGCGGGAGTCAACGCAACCGAGCACGGCTGCTTTCGGGTACTGACCGGAGGCGGTGGCCCCTGCCTGGGCGATATAATCGCGATCCGTCATCCGACCCTCGGCGAACCGTCGATTGCCCTCCTTGAGATCGGCCAACACCTGCTCCGGAGTCATCGCCTGCTGGGCCTCGGCGGTCACCACCGCGCGGACCGGCTCGGGCGCCGGAGGGGTATCCGCGACAGGAGCCGGCTGCTGTGGGCAGCCGGTGCCGAGGAGACCGATGGCAATCACGGTGAATAACGTCATCCGCTTCATATTTCCTCCTTCATCTGTTTCCCGGCATCGCCTCTGAAAGTCAACCGACTCCGGGCCATTTGTGGAACTGTTAGCGGTTGGAGCGTCATCGAACGACCGGAAATCCAGCCGATCCAACCGCTATTTCTTCCCTCAACGTAAGACTCGCACGCCGTTATTCCAAACCGTTTTTGAATGCCAGATGGATGGGCACCAGGACCGAGAAACTCGCTTCTCACGCGAGCGTTGACAACAATCGTCGCGGGACTCACAATGACTCTCATCGAAAATCAGAAAAGGCTCCGAAGTCGAGATTGTTTACCGTGCGATGAACATTCTCTGTCTATGCAACGACACGCCAGAACCGCAAGGTGGCGTTGGAGACCGCTGGCGGATCGCGGCGGGTTCCTGATCGATCGTCCCGAATGTCCTGACCCGGGAAGGGAGAGGGGTATGAAATCGTGGAGATTCTCGTGTGGCTTGCCAATAATGGTCCTTGTGACCTTTGCGGCCCCTTCGCTCACCGCCCACGCCGGCACGACGATCCAGGTCAACAGCACCGCCGACGCGATCGCGGACACAGGCTTCTGCACGTTACGGGAGGCGGTGATCGCGGCCAACACCGACACCGCGTCCGGCTCGACACCCGGCGAGTGCCCTGCGGGGAGCGGAAAGGACACCATCAGAATACCTCCGGGGACCTACATGCTTTCGATTGTCGGAACCCTCGAGAGTCTTTCGATGACCGGTGACCTCGACATCACCGACGATCTCGTCATCGAAGGTGCGCGAGGGGTCGTGGTCGATGCCGATCAGATCGATCGCGTATTCGAAATCTGGGGCGCTATCACCGTAGAGATCATCAACGTGACCATCACGGGAGGCGCCAACGTGTCCAGCGGCGGTGGGATCGAGTGCCGCCAGAGCAGTACCGTGACACTTTCCTCCTCTGCAGTCAGCGGCAACACGGCCGTCAGCGGCGGCGGGATCAGTGCCGCCTCAGCCTCCTTGACCCTGATCGGTTCCACGGTCAACAGCAACACGGCGACCGACGGTGGTGGGTTTTTCGTCAGCAGCACCCCCCTGACCCTGACCAACTCAACGGTCAGCGGCAACTCGGCAGGCAACAGCCTCAGCGGAATCGTCAACTCGGATGCCACGTTGACCCTTGTCAACTCCACGGTCAGCAACCACTCGGCGACCGGCTCCGGGATTGCAAACCAGGGCGTCGGCACATCGATGATCCTCACCAACTCCCTGATCGACGACTCGTGCAGCAATGGCCTCACTGCAACGATCACCTCGAACGGAGGCAACCTCGAGAGCCCAGGCGATACCTGCGGCCTCACCGACGCGACGGATCAAAGGTCGGTGCAAGCTGCTGATCTCAAGCTCGGCCCACTGGCCGATAACGGCGGACCGACGGAGACTCATGCGCTCCTCGAGGGAAGCTTCGCCATCGACGCGGGCCTCAACGTCAGCTGCCAGCCCACGGACCAACGAGGATTTCCTCGAGACGACGCGACGTGCGACGTGGGCGCTTACGAAGCGGGCGCCGAAGTGATCTTCGCCGATGGCTTCGAGTCCGGAGGCACGTCGGTGTGGAGTTCGGCAGTAGGAGATTCGCCGTAGCGCAACGCTTCGCGAACGCCTTCCGCTTTCAATTTCGTGATAGGCTCCCAGCAAAGATCCAACAGGTCCAACGAACCCTCGACCGGCACGTGGATCCATCCCTCGGTCGTTGCCCATAAAGCCTTATCCTCCGTTGGGCAAACCGGCAGGCCGATCTTCGCCGCGCGCGCGTCAAAGGCCGCCACCAAGGCGTCAAGCAGCGATGCCAGGCCAGAGGATTCAGACAATCTTGTTCACCAACCGCGCCCCCCTTCTTTCGACACTGCATGCGCCCTTGACAGTTCCACTCTCCACGCGGTGGGGACAGTTGGGTGGCGGAGCTCTGATTCAGGGATTATGTTGAAAGACAAGATCGTCTGACGCGGAGGAATCGTGCGCACTCTCAATTCCAGATGGATCATCCTACTCGTTGCGTTCTTGCTGTGCTGGGCTGCCGCGGCAGGCCCCGTCGCGGCCGACGACCCGCCGCCGGTGGACTGCTCCGACGGCGAGATCCATGAGGACGGCTCGTCCTACGGCGGGTATGCCTGGCAGCTCTCCGACAACGTCACTGCGGGGGTCTTCGTAGAGCTCTTTACTCCCCCCGTCTACCCCTACTCCTACGCCCGGGTGTGCAGCAACTGGTGCCGGTTCGGCGCCGACATGACGCTCGCTTATCATGTCGTGCTCTTCGATGACGACGGACCGCCGGGAGCCGGCGGCCAACCCACACCCGGGACGCCTTTGGCTGTCGTTCCGGCGGTTGCGCAGCCAGTCACGGAGTGCTACACCGAACGAACATGGCACATGGCAGACGTCACCGGCCAGGTCCCAGTCATCAGTGACGGATCGGTGTTTATCGGGGTGATGGTGAACGCGGTCGAAGAGATCAATTTCTACCTCAGCGTCGACAGCTCGGCCGGGACACCTGTGTGGATCGGATACCACTCGCCCGACGGCGGCGCCACCTGGTACTCCAACGAATCCCTCGGCCCGCCGGAGTACCGTGCACTCCTCATTCGCGCGTCCGGGCCCGGACCGAGCGATCTGATCTTCGCCGACAGCTTCGAGCTGGGCAACCTGAGCGCCTGGTCGTTGGTCTCGCCGTAATGCGCACCGCACAGCTGTCAGCATTTCCGTGGTGAAAGATGGTCTAACGTCGATGATCTGCGTCGGAGCGGAGTTTGTCGCGGTCGATCCCAACCAGGGTTAGGAGAGAGGCATCGACAGTCCGGAACCACTCCGCTCGCCGGCGACTGACGATGAAGTACAAGAGAAGACGTTCGCGATGCTCCATAGCCCTGTCGAGCGTTTCATCCTGAAGGAGGTGCTCAAGGGGACGCTCGGCGCCGGTGCTATACTCGGCGGCCTCCGGGAGATCTGCATGCCACTGCTCGGCCAATCGACGAATCGAACCGATTCGTTTCGTAGAGCGCTCCAATGGATGCCAGTCATCGCGCTGTGTGCCGCCGCTCTCGTTGCAACCGAGAAACCGACGATCGACGACCTCGAGCAGCGACTGCCCGAAGCCGTCGGCGCCGCGCGACTCGAGATCCTCAACGAGCTCTCTAACGGCCTCTGCCTGCGTGCCCCGGACGCCGCAATCGACTACGGCCGGCAGGCGGTCGACCTGGCGCGGGAGCTCGGCGATCGCGATGCCGAAGGTTACGCACTGAAGAGCATCGGCATCGCGTACGCGGTTGTCGGTGATCAACACACCTCTCTCGAACACTCGGAGCAGGCTCTGGCGATCTTCGAGAGCATCGACAACCCTATCCAGATGGGCAAGGTGCTCAATAACATGGGTATCTGCTACCGGATGCTCGACGACGCTGAACGGGCGATCGAGTGTTACTCCCGGGCGATGGAGATCGAGAAGGAGTTGGACAACCCCAAGGGCATCGCCCGCACGCTTGGCAACATCGCCAACGTGTATCTCGACCAGAGTCGCTACGAAGAGGCCCTGGCCGCCCACGACGAGGGGCTCGAGATCGCGCGCGGTCTAGGCGACCAGGATCTCATCGCGTCGAGCCTCAACAACATCGGCATCATTCACTATGAGCAGGGGCGCTATCAGGAAGCGCTGTCTCACCAACTCCAGGCGCTCGAGATCCGCGAGGCCTCGGGGGATGTTCTGGCCGCGGCGGGCCACTATTTCAATATCGCCAACATCAAGGTCAACATCGGCCAGCACGACGAAGCCCTCGCGATGTATGAAAAGACCCTGGTCGCGGCGGAGGAAACCGGCGACCGGGTACGCGCCGGCCGCGTGCACAATGCGATAGGCAATCTGCTGATCGGGCTTGAGGATCATCGGGGGGCCGCCGAGCGCTACACTCTCGCCCGCCAAATCTTCGCGGAGGCTGAGCACCGTTCCGGGCTGGCCGACACAAGCGACAACCTCGGGATCTGCGAACGCGCGTTCGGCAACCTCGAGAAGGCGCTCGAGTACCACCGCGAGGCGCTCGCGATCCGCGAGGAGATCGGCGGCCAGCGCGCAATCGCGAACACCTGCAACAACATCGGACGAGTGCTCGGCGAGCTCGGCAGAATGGAGGAGGCCGAGCCGTTTCTGCTCCGTGGTCTCGAAATCGCAACCGCCGTCGACGCCAAGGAGATCATCAAGGAATCCACCTGGCACCTTTCTCGACTGGAGAAGATGCGAGGCGACTTCAAACTGGCGCTGCAGTACCTCGAGGAGCATGGGGAGGTGAAGGACCAGCTGCTTGACGAGTTCACGAGGGACGCGGTCGCCCGTGCCGAGGCACGGTTCGAGGCGCAGAAGCGAGACCAGGAGATCGCGCTGCTGCAAAAAGAGAACGAGATCCAGCGCCTCGAGGCGAGTCGTGCCACGCTGCGCACCAGACTCCTGCTGGTGGTCCTGGCGGCAGTCGTCGTCGTTCTCGTGCTGTTCGTTCGAAGATACCGCTACCTCTTTACATTCTGGAAACGCCGATCGTACGTTGGCCACTACAAGATCATCGACCAGATCGCCAGCGGCGGGATGGGAGTTGTCTACCGCGCGGAAAACGTCGTCGAGGGCTCCCGGTCCTTCGCTCTCAAGGTCATTCGCGAGGAGCACGCCGGCGACGAGATTGTACGCAGACGATTCCTACACGAAGCCGCCGTTGTCGATCAGCTCGATCATCCGCACATTGTCGCGGTGCACGAACGCGGCGAGCACGAGGGCCGCCTGTTCATGGCGATGGAGCTTCTCGAAGGCCGGTCACTCGCCGAGATCATCCACGACAACTCCGCGGCACTCTCGGTGCCGGAGTGCCGTCACATCATGAGACAGCTCATTGACGTGGTCATGCAGATTCACGTCAAGGGTGTGCTGCATCGCGATCTCAAACCTGACAACGTCATGGTGGTCGAACATGAAGACGATCCGCACTACGTGAAGCTGCTCGACTTCGGCCTGGCGAGAACCCAGTCGCTGACCCGGCTGACTCAGTCTGGTCTGGTCGTCGGCACGATCGGATATCTGGCGCCGGAGCAGCTCACCGAGCAAAAGTCCTCGACCGCCAGCGATATCTACGCCCTCGGTGTGATCTTTTATGAGCTGCTCACCCGTCAGCCGGCATTCCCGGGCGATACTCCCGTGGACATCATCAAGCAGATCCTCGAAGCATCGCCCGTGCCGCCGAAAAAATACCGGCCGGAGATCGGCGTTGCATTGAATGACCTGATCCTGTCGATGATGGAAAAAGATCCGGAGGCGAGACCTGAAGGATCTGCGATCGCCGAGCTGCTCGACCGTCCCGACTGAGTCCGAAACTCCCTACTGGGCTGATTCAGTCCTGCCGAGCCGGGTGCACCTTGTACTTGTGAAGCGATGACACGAACCTCGGGTAGTCTGTGTGGTCGATGTTGACGGCCTCTGAGAGTTCCCGAAGGCTGCACCGGTGCGCGGCAAACAGCTTCATCAGCAACCCTCGCAGTTGCTCTCGATTGATATCTCTGTCGAGGAAGCTCTTCCACGCCGTGTCCCAGAATGAGGCGCCCTGCAGCAAGGAGGCTTCAATCTCGTGCACGATGAGGTCGTCATCGCCCCGAGGTGCTGTCTCGATGCCCATCAGGACCTTCTCCACCTGTGTCCCGACCGAGGTGCCCGGCAGTTGAATACCGACTCGTTTCAACACCTGGATCAACTCGCGGATGTTCCCCGGCCAGTCGTGTCCTTCGAGGATTTCGAAAAAGCCGTCTTCAATCTTCTTTCCGCGCAGCAAACCGGCGTGCCGCTCCACAAGGTCACGAATGTCCGCCGGCCGCTCCCGCAACGGCGGAATCTGGATCGGCAGCACGTTGAGTCGGTAGTAGAGATCCGAGCGGAACCTCTTCTCACTCACCTCCCTCGCCAGGTCCCTGTTCGAGGCTGCAATCAAACGCGCGTTCGCCTCCCGCTCTCGGCTGTCGCCGAGGATGCGATAGCGCCCCGTCTCGGCAACGGCGAGCAGCTTGGCCTGAAATGACGGCGGAACCTCTGACACCTCATCGAGCATCAGAGTGCCGCCCTCCGCCTCCTGGATCAGCCCGCAGCGGGCTTCGGTCGCGCCGGTGAATGCGCCACGACGATGTCCGAAGATTTCGCTTTCGAAGAGGCTCTCCGGGATGGAGGGACAGTGGACGACGACCATCTTGCCAGCCCGCCCGGACGCCCGATGAATGAGCTCGGCGACGTGGTTCTTCCCGACTCCGGTTTCGCCGAGCAGCAAAACCGATTCTTCTTCGAGCGCGTAGTTGACCACCAGCTCGCGCACCCGGTCCATGGCAGCACTCGAGCCGTCGATACCGCCCGGATCGGCTCCGCGGTGGCGGATCCGGGCGACGGTTTCACCAAGCAGCTCTCCCATCGCACGAAACACCTCGATATCGGAGCCGGAAAAGCTCTCCTTGCTGCCGCTGTCAAGATAGAGAAAGAAGCTCCGTTCGAACGGCAGAATCAAAATCGACCTGAGAAACAGGGCGCTGGCGGAGCGCGGCAGCGCGTCGGACGATGACGTGACGACCACATCCTCGGTGTGCAGGGCTTTCGGTTCGGAGATCGTCTCGCGGATCAGGCTCTTCGGAAACCCCTCGCCGCTCTCGATGGTCCGCCCCGTGATCCCCCGCCCGCGGTGCCACAGGATGCGTCCCTCCCGATCGTAGACCATGGCGAGAGAGACGTCTTTTTCGCAAAGTACGTTCCAGAGCTTGTTCTTGATCGCCTCGATCATCGGCTGCCTCTGGTGCGGAGGCTCCGATCATCCCTCCCCGGATCCGCCTCTTCGGTCATATCGGCGCCATTGTATCAGTGGGGAAAGGTCCTGTAGAGACTCTCCTGTCGATGCACCAATGGCGTTGTCGCCCTATCGCATCGGTTTGAACACCGCCTCACCGCCGCAACGGTCCATCCAGAAGAAGCACTCGGCGCTGTAGAGCTCCTTGTACTTCGACGGAACAAATGGCAGTGAGTAACGGCGGCGCCTGAAGTCGAACATGCCACCGCTGCGGTCCCGGGGCAAAACCAACAAATCGGTGCGGATTCCGTAGGTCTCGACCTGAATCTTGGCGACCTGTGTCCAAGGGATCTTTCGCTTGCTCCGGGCAAAACCCTCGGCGTTGAGCTTGGCCGAGTGTCCGAAAACACCGACGAGCTCGACCTCTGGATCATCGGAAAGCCACTGATTCAGTCGCCTTCTCCGTGTGTTGCGGTAGGGTTCGAGGGCCTCGAAAATCGGCAAGTTCTTACGCTTGACCTCTTTCAGTGACAGGATGACAGAGCCACCGTCATAGTCGGCCAACGCGAGCCTGCCACCCTCCAGCTCGGACGGTTTGGACCGCGCAATCATCGACAATAGCTCCGATTGGACGCTCTCGAACTTCTCGTCGTCGATGGCGTCGAGGTCGAGCGACGAGATACCCATGGACGAGGTCACCACGTACCACCGGTGTTGGGTGTCAAGCATGAGATACACGAGTCTGAGGGCATCAAATGACAGGGAGCAATTCCGGAAGGGTCCACCCTTGACCGTCAGGACCCCATCTTCGATTCGATATCTGGTCATCGCCTCCTCCGATCACGTTCAAATTCGGATCGCCACATCGCCTCCGCAGGGACAGCGGAAGGCGGGAGCTCCCGCCGCATCGCGAGGGATACACGACAGGCACAGCTGGTATCCGCATCGATCGCAGTGAAAACCCTTGCGTTCCAACAGGTCGATGAATCTGTCCTCGGTGGAGACTTCCACGTCCGACAAGGGAGCGTCGCAAACATGGCAGGTTTGTTTGGTGGCTGCCCGATGGAAACGCAGTTGTGGGTGGCCGCAGTCCGGACACGAGCCCCCATCGAGCCGCTCGGCGCGGACCACTCCGCAGCCGCACACCCATTTGTCGGCGAGGGTCGAGACAAGCGATCGACTGCCCATCACAGGCTGTCGCTCGCTCCCCACCGCGGCGAGCACCAGGGGGGCAGCCCATGGGAAGAGCAACGCGGCCACACCCCACTTCACACCATCCCGGTTGAGGCGAGTCGCATGGACGTACGAGACCCCGACCGCCGCGATGGATCCGACCGCAACGACCATGACCACGACGCCAAGCCAGTCATCGGATACCTCACCGCTTTTCACGGCCCCATCGATCGCGATGCCACCGGCGAAGGCGGTCACCACTGCCGCCGATGTCACGATTAATAACACGCGAGTTCCGCTCATGCCATGCCTCTCGTTCTTCTACTGGTTCTGCCAACCGGAGGTGTCGCCGGTCTCGAAACCGTCCGCGAAGATTAGAGCGCTCGGCGGCTGTAGGACGTATGCCCGTCCGGCCTCGTCGGCTGCCTGGTCGTCGCCGACGGCACCGACGATGGCAACCGGTCCATCGACCGCAACCGCTCCTCCGAATCCGTTAGGCGTCGGAGTTGGCGAGGTCATCACCTCGTCCAGCCGGCCCCAGTTGCCGACACCACCAAGATTTCGCTGGAACATGTAGACCACGTCTGGTGAGAGATCTGTGCCGAACCTGAGGTCAACCGCGCCCACCAGGACGAGGTCACCGCTGATGTCCACTGCCCAGCCAAAATCATCTTGAATATGGGGATCCGGAGGGACCAACCTCGCAACCTCGCCCCACTCGTTTGCGCCTCCGGCGTCACGCTCGAAAAGGTAGACCTCTGCCTCCCCACCACCGACAAGCACGCGACCCTCGATCGCCAGGCTCAGTCCGAGCTCGTCCCACGGATCGGGGTCCGATGCAGTCACCTTCGTGATCAGACCCCAGGAATCGGCGCCCCCGACGTCTTGCCCGAACAGGTAGATCGCACCGGGACCCGACCATTCCGGGGCTCCCACGGCAACCGTGGCACCGGTGACGCCGACCCCTGAGCCGAATTGGTGGATGTAGCCAGCGTCGGCGGCGACCAGGTTGGCCACCTCGCCCCAGGCGTTCACACCCCCGTCGTCGCGCTCGAAGACGTAGGCCGCCCCGGTTCCGACATCGGTACCGTTCTTTGTGGGCGCGCCGACCACAACGAGATCGCCGCTGATTGCCACCGAGTGTCCGAAGTCGTCGTCACTCGCTGCATCGGACGCGGCAAGCTTGGCCACCTGTCCCCATGCGTCGGTGCCACTCGCATTCCGCATGAAGACAAAGGCGCACCCCGAACTCCAGACGTCGCCCTCCCCATCAGGCACGCCGACCACCACCGTGTCGCCGTCAATGGCCACCGAGAAGCCGAACTGCTCGAAGAAGTGGGTGGTGCCGCTGATCAGCTTCGCAACCTGGCCCCAGGCGTTGTCGCCACCGTGGTTGCGCTCGTAGACGTACACCGCGCCTGTATGTTCAGTGCCGCCGTCGCCCCACCGGGCTCCCACCACTGCGGTATCACCATCCACCGCGACCGAGTAGCCGAACCAATCGCCTTCGGACGGATCATCGGCAAGCAGCTCGGCCAACAACGGGACCTCCACCCGTGCTGAGATCTCCTGGCAATGAGTTCCCTGCGGGCAGATCAGCATTGCGGCAGCTGCGAAGATCGTCCATTGGGCCAGGTGCCTGATATCAATAGGGCGCTCTAAAGTGCCGCTCATGTCCTTTTCCTCCATCGGCAGTTGCCCGGCTGCCAGTTCCCTCAGCAAGTCCCGTTCCAGGCGTGTTGGTCGGTCGTCTGGAGAAGAAGATCCAGCGAGGAGCTGGATGTGGAGGGCAAACATTTCGTTCTGAGCTACCCCGGAAGGTATGAGGCATACCTCTGGCGGTATCGAGCTGTCAGGTGTTGATGAGCCCACCTCAGGACCGAGCCCGTATCGGCGCCAAATTTCAAGATTGTGGCACCCATGCGTGCCTATTCAACACCACCTAGATGATCAAGCAGGATCCGTTCACCAAACTCGGTGATCTCGATACTGCTTTCTCTCCCGCCTCGGTTCGTCAGAACGATCACTCCTGCTTTCTGCTCCCGCATGAAGCCGACGAAGGCACTGTGACCGGGCGTTCGACCCCGGTGGCCGAGAAGGTTGCCGAGACCCTCGTGGCGCGTGACGAACCAACCCAACGCAATCATCGTCCCGCCGTCGTTCGATTGCCAACGGGTCTGGTGCAGCTCTGACTGCACATCCGTGGTCAACGGGTTCGTTTCGTCAGACGATCCTTCCCACTGCGCCGACACGAAACGGGCCAGGTCGGAGACGGTTGATCGGTGGGCTCCACAGCCTGCAAGAACACCGTACTCATACAGCGGAACCACGCTCAGCGACTCGTTGGATTCGTATCCGGTGGAATACCGGGCCTTCTGGTCATCCCGCAGGGAGATGACGGTATCGGTCATCCCGAGTGGGGAAAGCAGTTCGTCATCAATGACTCTCTCATAGGACGTGCCGGATGCGATCGACAGAACATGGCCTAACAACCCTGACCCGAGACTCGAATACACCAATTCTGTTCCCGGCGCATGGAGTAACTCCGTCTGACGAAGGCCATCATAAAGCTCGTCCGCCGTATAACCCGGCCATTGAAAAGGCGGCAGATGGCCCACATTGACGGGTGTTCCTGGCAGTCCCGATGTGTGAGTTGCCAGATGTTCCAGGGTCATCTCATTCCAACCGGGTGCGTGCTTCGGAAACGCCAAATTGTCAGGCAACCACTTTTTGACCGGATCGTCGATCCTCACAACACCGCGTACGTGAAGAACGGCGAGCACAGACGTTGTCAGGACCTTACCGACCGATCCGAGCTCGTAGATCGTTTCGATCGTAGCCGGTCGGCCGCTTCGCTTGTCCGCGAGTCCCAGTGCCCGGGAGTAGACCAAGGAATCGTCCTGAACAAGGCCCACGCTCAAGCTCGGATACCTGCCGGAATGGAAAAAATCTTCAACCAACGAATCGATCCGGTCATGTTGGCGCCGGTCATGAACCGGTTCATCTGCGCTATCGACAATGCCAAATAACCATACTACGAGAGCCGCCGAAAGGACCGGCACCCCAATTCGCACCACCCATCTGGTGAACTTCAATATGAGCTCCTCATGTGGAAGGCTCCAGCCACCCGCTTCCGATGATTCATCTTGCGTCGCGCGGATGACGCGGTGCGAGCCCCACCTTACCTGAAATCGACCCCGCCGTTTCAGTCGATCATACGTGAGTGCCTCGTACCCTTGTTTCGCGAATCTCGGTTGTTGCCCGGGTTCAGTGAGGCGTGTAAATACCTCATACAGAAGCCGTTGACGGTTTAGAAAGATCTTAGACCCGGGTCATGGTGTTTGTCTCGCTACCTCACCATATTTTCGGTATGAAATATCAAATTCGAACGAACAGGACTCTCGATCCTGGGCACCGATCGAGGCGCCGCATCCGTACCTGGACTGGAATTCTACGAGAGATCGAACGGAGAAACCCGGGTCGAAAGGGTGACGGAAACCTCGAACGTCAAGAAAGCTCGCAATCGCACCGAGAGTAATTGGAGGAGCACAATGTGGACAAACGCTGCCAGACGGTCAATCGGTGGCCCTTGTCGACAACGTCATCTTCTCCATAGTGCCCTCCGTCTCGCCCATCTTCGCGGACGGATTCGAATCAGGGGATTTCATGAGATGGTCATCGACAGTGGGCGAGGTGCCCTGACAGCGAAAGGGTGCCGTCCGCTCTATGCCGCCGGACTCTTCTCATATTGCGGGCGGGCCGCTTGGCGTTACGAAGAGAAAAAATCCAGAAGCTGACATGCGATCTTGTCGACCACAAGATTCGCCGTCCCTGCCCCTAGCCGATGCGGAGAACGGCCCACACCAAACCAGAAGATCACAAGTGAGCGCTCGGAAGTCTTCCACAACCGGCGGTATTGTCTGGACAGTTGGGGGCGAATCTCCCACAATCTCTTTCCGAAAAAAGCGAGGGATTCTGATGACGAACCGTCTCCAGGTGCGAACGGATGCTCTTTTCGACCTTCTCGAGCAGCGATGGCAGCGGATGAAGACGCAACGTCGCCTCGCGTCCGCGCTGGTCGCTGTGTTCATCGCCGGTCTCGCCCTCGTGGAAGCTCGGCGTCTTCCGTGGCTGTCTCAGGATCTGATCGAACGCCTCCCGTCAAACCACTTCGAAGCGATCCTGCTGCCCTTTACCCTGCTGCTCTTGGCCGAGGTCATCTCCCTGGTCTTTGCCCTCGCGCAGACACCGACCGAAAGAAACAATGTCAGTGCGATGGTGACATTCAGCGACATTGATGTCTTCATCGTGTGTTTTCTCCTCAACCCTCGATCGGGTTGCCTACAAGAGGATATGCCAGACGAAATGCGTCCACGGATCCACCCGGCGAGTGAGAGCCATCGTGCTAGGCTGCTCTCTGGATGGAGGATCCCATGAGAACGTCGGATTTCCAGGTGGTGATCAATCATGAGGAGCAGTACTCGATCTGGCCGGTCGGACGCCCTTTGAAATCGGGCTGGCGAGCCCTTGCCACGAGAGGCACGAAAGAGGAGTGCCTGAGATTCATCGAGGAGGTGTGGACCGACATGCGATCGACCGACCGGTCCCGACTGAAGGATCTCGTCCGCCGGCTTTGATCTCCGCGAAAATGGAGCATCTCGAATCGAAACTGCCGACGTCGCGCGGGCGCTCGAGAGTCGTGGTCGACCGATTCGCGATCCTCGCCACCGCGGTGGCGATTTGCTCGGGATTGGTGGGACCTAGCGTGGCTCGTGAGGCACCGCAAGATCAGGACGACCGGCAACGCTGGGACCGCAAGTACGATCGCCCGGAGTATCTGTACGGAATCGAGCCGTCGCGATATTTGGCGGAGCAGGTCCACTTGTTGCCAGTCGCCGGACGGGCGTTGGATCTCGCGGCCGGCGAAGGCCGCAACGCGGTTTTTCTCGCCCGCAGGGGACTCATGGTGGACGCCGTCGACATCTCGGCGGTCGGGCTGGGCAAGGCCGAAAAGCTCGCCGAGGACCACGGAGTCGAGATCCGGACGATCGTCGCCGATCTCGAGCACTTCAACCTCCCTCGCGAGGGGTACGACGTGGTGGTGGTGTTCAACTACCTGCAGCGTGACCTCTTTGACGACATCGAGGCCGCACTCAAACCAGGCGGAGTGCTTGTCTACGAAACCTACTCCGTGGCCCACCTGGAGATCCCGGGAGCCCGCCCCATAGCTCGAAGGTACTGCCTGGAGGCTGGAGAGCTGCGGTCCGCATTCCCCCGGCTCGAGGTCCTACATTACGGCGAGACGAACGATGAAAACCGAGCGACAGCCAGCCTGGTCGCGACAAAACCCGCGGCGAGCACACAGGATACCGGCAACCGATTCGGTGGCTCGAAACCGTGATGGAGTCGTTCCGCAAAAGGCCTCAACGCGTCGCTGTCGGTGAAGAGAGCACTCCGAGGCGAGAAAACACCGCGCGGTGCGCCACCGCACCGGTGTTCGTCGCGAGGCCGGCGAGGTGGCGTGCGAATCGGTGTTGACGAACCGAGGGTCTCGGACGCGTACTTGACGGTACGTGGAGTACAACGAGGCGAACAAACGACGCATCGGCGACCGCGGCAAAAAGGCTGATGAGATTTGCGGGTTCGACACAAAAGAAAATGAGCCCAGAGATATTCTCCGGGCTCCCGAGGTGAAGATATTTACGAGCGTGTCGGGCTAGTCCCCTAACCCTGCAATCCAGCTCTCCATCACTCCGGTGCTGCAGCCAAACTTCTCGTGGCCCTTGCCGAGGTGGAGCTCGTCGATGATCTGTTCGCAGGAGCAGCCGGCAGTGTCCTCCGTCGTAAAGCTGAGACCCGTGCCAGTCCCGCCGCCCGGCGGCGGAGTGGTGTCGAAGGTCGTGTCGGCGTCAACCAGCGCCCACCGGTTGACCCCCAGGCTCTGGGTCGGCACGCCCTCTGGAATCACTGTGCCAGGACAGACGTCCTCGGCGTCTGGGACACCGTCGTGGTCCTCATCCTTGAGCAGGTAAAGCACCAGACCATCGTGATCCGAAGCGCGCAACGACAGCGGCGCCAGGGTGCCGTCGTCTTCCACCAACTCCTCCGCCGCATCGGCATTGCCACGGCCATACTCGAGGCCCTGCACGAGGTCGCCGAGGTAGTCGGAGGTCATGGCGTGATCGAGGACCTGGGCATCGCCGCGCGAGCCAGCGGGGTTGAAGCTGTCGCGGAAGACGAATGAGTAGCGCTCCGCCGCAGGAATTCCGAGCACCTCGTCGGCGAGGTCAGGATCGACCAGGTCGGGGCAGGGGTTGAAGTCGCACACGAGGCTGTCGGAGGGATCGAAGTCACCCTTGATGATGCCCGCCACATCAACATAGCCGTCGGTGAACTCGAAGGCGTTGAAATCACCGGTCACCACCAGATGGACATTCGGATCGGCGGCCTGAATGTCCTGCACCAACTGCGCGACCGATTCCGCCTGCTCCAGGCGTTTCTGCCGCGTGCGTTCGGTCTCGATGTCGTTGAGCGAGCGCATGTGGAGCGCCATGACCGCGATCGGGAAGGAGTCATCGCACATGGCTTCGAGCAGCAGCGGCGGCCGGTCGTGCACCGGCGTCGGCGGGTCGTCGAACTCGAAGAGCTCGTCCGCCTCGAGCTGGGTCACATTGGTGACCGAAATGCCCCGCCGCACCAGGAATCCGACGTCGATCCCGCCAATGTCGTTGCCCTCCTCGAGATAGGCGGTGTAGTCCACGGTCCCCGAGGTGTTGGCGAAGATCTCATCGCTGAGATCTTCGAGCACGCTCAGGCTTTCCACCTCCTGCACCGCGAGGATGTCCGGCGAGCGCAGAACGTCGTGAATGTACGAGGCAAGCTTGCTCAACGCCAGGGTGTCGCCGCCGAACAGGCGGAAGAGGTTGAGCGAACCGACGGTCAGCTCGTTCGCCCCGGCCGGGCGCACCGGCACCGGCAGCGTTGCCGGGTCGACGTTGAGCTCGCTGGGCCACAGCTCGTAGTGGTTGAACTCGAAGCCCATGACACCCGTGGCGCTGAAGGTTGACCCTGCCGGGATGTTCTGGTTTGCAAGACCGAGCCGATCGGGATCGAGCTCGAAGACCTCCGGGTTGCCGTCCCACACCGGGAAACCCACCAGACCCGGGAACTCGATGCCCGGCTCGCGGAAGGCCCGCCCGTTCCGGGCGACGACGTGGATCTCGGCAAACGGGTCGCTCCCGAACTCCTGGTTGGAGGCTGCAACCGTGCCGGCGGGGATCTCCACCAACATCCCCTCGTAGCACTCGTACTCGATGGCACAGGAGGGGAATGTGGGGTCGGGCGAGGGTACGGCCGCGTCGAAGATCACCGCCGGAGGAACCGACCCGACACCGTCCACCGTGACGGCGGGCGGGAGGGTGAACTCGGTCATGCCGAAAAACTCGTTGACCTGGCCGGTGACGTCGACCAGGTCGCCGACACTCACCGCCGGGGCGCCGCCGGTGAACACGAAGATCCCGTCGGATGTATCCACGTCACCGTCACTTCTCGACGTCGGTGTCTGGATGAAAAAACCATCCACACCGACGGCGGTGACCACATTATCCGCCGTCGTTAGAACGAATCCATCGAACGGGCTCGCCGGCCCGGCGCCCTGGATATCGAAGATCTCGAGCGGCCGGCAGTTGTTGAACCCGTCAGGCGTCGGCGTGTCTTGCTCGTAGGTGTCGGTGTTGAGCTGGCCGCCGAAACCGTTGGGGCAGCGCTGGTTGGAATGCAGGTCCTTGCTGCCTTGACCGCCTTCGTTGACCTGCGGCTGGCCGGCGTTGAGGAGGACCAGCAGCCCCGCATCGTCCGAATCGTTGGTGTCGTAGACCAGCGCGTCGAGCAGGCCGTTGAAGGTCACCGGGGTGTCGTTCGGGAAGTCGGCCGCATCACCGACGTGCAGAGCGACCGCGTCGGCTCCGTTCTGGAGCCAGCCAGACGAGCCGGGAGCCACGAACAGATCCGCCCCGGGAACCGAGCCGATGACGAAGAAGCCATCGGCGTCGGTCGAGAAGCCGTCGAGGTCGAAGGCGTCGTACGACGCGTCATCCGAGCCGTTGTAGAGCACCACGACCAGACCACCGAGGTCGGTGCCGCCCGCGCCGCCGTCGTAGATCTCGATGAATTCCTGGTCATCGCTGCCCGAGTCGTCGGCGTCCACCTCGTTGATCACGAGGCCCGCCAGACAGTCGTTGGGGGCCCCTGGGGTGCCCCGATCACCGGCGCCGAACGGCGTCTGCGACTCGCACCAGTTGGCGCCGACGCTGTTGTCCAGCGCCGGGCTCTTGAGCGCCATCGAGGCGCCGGTGGGGTCGGGGAAGGTGGCCCCGTTGTCCCACTCGACGCGGTCGACCTCTGAGAGGCTCGTGTCGAGCAGTACCAGCGCGTCGCTGCCGTTGCCGAGAAATAGGTTGGAGTACTGGTAGTCGGCCCCCGGCTCGAACAGCCCCTCCTGCCGCGTG
>CBDTWX010000020.1:0-21520 GCA_965364305.1 uncultured Thermoanaerobaculia bacterium | reverse complement strand
TGTTCTGTGGGCTTCGTCCGTGGGCGGGTGGGTGGAATTCCGAATTCCGAATTCATAATTCGGAGGGGTGGGCGGGTGGCCTACCGAACCCGTCCCTCTCGCCACGCCTGCAGCAGCTGGTCGTAAGGGACCGTCTCGCCCTTCGGCTTCTCGTTTGCGAGCTTCGGTTTGGGAGAACCGGGTTGGCCGAGCCAGTAGTCCGCGCCTCGGGACGGGTTGAGCCTGGGGCCGCACTCGCCCTGGACCTTGGCTCGTTCGAGCCGCTGCAGCACGCGATCCTGTTGTTTGGCGAGGTTGTCCATGGCCTCCTGCGAAGTCTTTTCTCCGCTCGACGCCTCGGCCACGTTTTGCCACCACAGCTGGGCGAGCTTGGGATAATCGGGAACGTTGGTCCCGGTCGGCGTCCACGCGACGCGGGCCGGGCTGCGGTAGAACTCGACAAAACCGCCCAGCCGGGGTGCTGCTTCGGTCATCGCCTCGGACTGAATATCGGATTCGCGAATCGGCGTCAGTCCCTCCAGAGTCTTCTTGAGCGAGACAGTCTTGGAAACGGTGAACTGGGCGTAAAGCCAGGCCGCCTTCCGCCGCTCGACCGGTGTGCTTTCCAGCAGGGTCCACGATCCCGCGTCCTGATACCCCAGCTTCATGCCCTCTTCCCAATAGGGGCCGTGGGGAGAGGGGGCCATACGCCACTTCGGTGTGCCGTCCGGGTTGACGACCGGAAGATCCGGGTTGGTCATCGCGGCGGTGAAGGCCGTGTACCAGAAGATCTGTTGCGCGATATTGCCCTGGCCGGGCACCGGCCCGGCCTCCGAAAAGGTCATGCCTGCGGCCGCGGGCGGTGCATATTTCTCCATCCACTCGATGTACTTGGTGGTTGCGAAGACCGCCGCCGGACCGTTGGTCGCGCCGCCGCGCTCGACGCTCGAACCCACGGGGTTGCAGCCCTCGACCCGGATGCCCCACTCGTCCACCGGCTTGCCGTTGGGCAGGCCCTTGTCTCCGGCGCCCGCCATGACCAGCCACGCATCCGTAAATCGCCACCCCAACGAGGGGTCCTTCTTGCCGTAATCCATGTGACCATAGACTCTCTCTCCATCGATGGTCTTGACCTCATTGGTGAAGAAATCTGCAATGTCCTCGTAGGCCGACCAGTTGATCGGCACACCGAGCTCGTAGCCGTACTTCGCCTTGAAGCGCTTTTTGAGATCGGGGCGGTCGAACCAGTCGGCCCGGAACCAGTAGAGGTTGGCAAACTGCTGATCGGGGAGCTGGTAGATCTTGCCGTCCGGGGCGGTGGTGAAGCTGATGCCGATGAAGTCCTCCACGTCGAGGGTCGGCAGGGTCACATCGCGTCCTTCACCGGCCATCCAGTCCGACAAGGGAACGACTTTGCCGTAGCGGAAGTGGGTTCCGATGAGATCGGAGTCGTTGACCCAGGCATCGTAGATATTGCGGCCTGACTGCATCTGGGTCTGAAGCTTTTCGACCACGTCACCCTCCTGGATCAGATCGTGAGTGATCTCGATGCCGGTCAGCTCGGTGAAGGCCTTGGCCAACACCTTCGACTCGTAGACGTGGGTATCGATGGTCTCGGAGACCACGTTGATCTTCATGCCCTTGTAGGGCTCGGCGGCCTGGATGAACCACTCGATCTCTTGGCGTTGTTCGGCACGCGACAGGGTGGAGGGCGAAAACTCGTCCAACCACTTCTCGATCGGCGAGGTCTGGGCGCCAGCGTCGGGCGCGGAGAATCCGAGGATCGCCGGGAGCGCGATGGCGACGAGGCTGGTCTTCCGGAGTGTCGTTGTGAGCATGGACCTACCCTTCTTCTCTGCGGAGCGTGAAGCGCCCGGCGCCCAATTCTGCCACAGCGCTCCCAGGCGCCTTCAGCGCACCTGGAAAGGAACCCGGTTCGCCGGCCGTGGCACACGCCCGATGCTCGATGCTCGGTATCCGTGCTCGTGCTCGTGCTCGATCCACACAGCCACCCGCTGAGAAACCGCAGATGACGCAGATTGACGCAGATGGCTGGCGCCCTTTGACCCGCAAGAAGGTAAACTCCAATGCCCAGGCCCATGTTGGTGGTGCACGCGTCTCGCGTGCACTCGCTCTTGGCGTTATCCCCGGCGCCGATTCTTGGCGCTGCCGCTGCTTTCTGCCGCTGTCTCCTGTCGCTGCTCCTGATTGCTGTCTCTCTCAAACAGCTGCATAGATACTTTCTCGGTGTCTCTCGCGAAATCGCGTTGGGGCATCGACGGTGGAGAAGATTCAGCCCCAGCGCATCGTGGCGAGCAGAAAGAGCACGGAGATCGCGAGCGCCCACCACAGGGTCAGACCCGTCACGCCAATCCACGCGAGGTGAATAAAGGCGCTTCCCAAGAGACTGATGAACAGTCGATCCCCCCGCGTCGTCGACAGGGGCAAGATGCCGCGCCGCTCGGTGGTGGGGGAGAGGACCTGCCACACCGTCATTCCCACCAGAATCAGCGCGATGCCCGCAAAGAAGACGGCGGTCGGGAGCGTCCAGGCCATCCAGCTCATCGTCACACTCTCCCCATGGAAAAGCCCTTTGCGATGTGGTTGCGGACGAACCAGATGACCAGCGCTCCCGGAATGATCGTCAGCACGCCTGCGGCGGCGAGGACGCCCCAGTCCATCCCGGAGGCGCTCACGGTTCGAGTCATGATGGCGGCGATCGGTTTGGCGTTGACCGATGTCAGGGTCCGCGCCAGCAGCAGCTCGACCCAGCTGAACATGAAGCAGAAGAAGGCGGTGACTCCGATACCGGAGCGGATCAGCGGAGTGAATATCGTCAGAAAGAAGCGTGGAAAGGTGTAGCCGTCCAGGTACGCGGTTTCGTCGATCTCCTTGGGCACACCGGACATGAATCCCTCCAGAATCCACACCGACAGTGGGACGTTGAAGAGGCAGTGGGCCAACGCCACTGCGATGTGCGTGTCAAACAGACCAATGCTTGAATAGAGCTGGAAAAACGGCAGGAGAAAGACTGCAGGCGGTGCCATGCGGTTGGTCAGAAGCCAAAAGAAGAGGTGCTTGTCGCCGACGAAAGTGAACCGGGAGAATGCGTAGGCGGCAGGCAGAGCGACCGCCAGCGAGATGATGGTGTTGAGCGTCACGTAGTAGATGGAGTTGACATAGCCCATATACCAGCTCGGATCGGTGAAGATGACGCGGTAGTTGTCGAGGGTGAGGTGCTGTGGAAAGAGGGTGAAGCCGCCGAGAATTTCCTCGTTGGTCTTGAGCGACATGTTGAGCAGCCAGTAGAGTGGCAGCATCAAGAACACGACATAAAGGACAAGCAGCAGGTGACGCTTCTTCATCTCTGCGGTCCCCGTCCCATATTCATCATGGCGGTGTAGAAGAGCCAGCAGAGCAGCAGAATGATCAGGAAGTAGATGATCGAGAACGCGGCCGCCGGCCCGAGGTCGAACTGCCCCACCGCGAGCCTGGCCAGCGTCTGGCTGAGAAAGGTGGTCGAGTTGCCGGGACCGCCGCCGGTGAGCACGAACGGCTCGCTGTAGATCATGAAGCTGTCCATGAAGCGGAGAAGGACCGCGATGAGCAATACGTTCTTGAGCTTTGGCAGCTGGATGAAACGAAAGACCGCCCAACTCGAGGCGCCATCGATTCGCGCCGCCTGATAGAAGGCGTCGGGGATCGCCCGGAGGCCGGAATAACAGAGGAGGGCCACCAGCGGTGTCCAATGCCACACGTCCATCACCAGGACTGTCGCCCACGCGTCCGACGCGCTCGCCGCGTAGTTGTAATCGATCCCCAAACGGGTGATGAGGACTCCGCCGAGGCCGATGTCCGCTCGGCTGAAGATCTGCCAGATGGTGCCGACGACATTCCACGGGATGAGCAGCGGGAGTGCGAGGACGACCAACGCCAGCGAGGCCGATCGACCTCTGCGTGGCATCGCAAGTGCAACGGCTATACCGAGCGGAATCTCGATCAGGAGGATGGCGAAGCTCAAGACGAGCTGCCTGAGCAGCGCCTGTCGCAGCCCGGAGTCCCGCAGAATCTCCCGATACCACTCGGCTCCGACGAAGACCCGACTTTCGATATCGAAGATGTCTTGAACCGAGTAGTTGACGACGGTCATCAGGGGCACGATGGCGCTGAAAGCGACCAGCAGAAAGACCGGAAGGACCAAAAACCACGCCCGGTTGTTTTCGGTCTTGTTCATTCTGGCCAAACCAACCGCGAGTTGCGGTAGAGGAGGGTCCATTCCGGGGGGAAGACCAGCCAACCACGCTCTCCCCGAACCTCGACCTCCTCGCTGATCTTGACCCGTAGGGTGTTGCCGGTCATCGATACCGTGACGATCTTGGAGCTGCCGAGATCTTCGACGTGGGTGATTTTTGCGGGGATGCCATCAGGTGGTTCTTCGTATGCAAGCTCGACAAACTCCGGCCGAATGCCCAACTCGAGGCTATCTCCGGTACGGGCCGCACATTCCGGCGCGCCGTCGGTCAGACGAATCCGACAACCGTCCACCACGGCGTATGTTCCGTCCATCTCACAGCTCAGGAAGTTCATCCCGGGACTGCCGATGAAGTACCCGACAAAGGTGTGGGCGGGACGCTCGAAGAGAGCCTGCGGCGAATCCACCTGAACCACCTCGCCCTCGTGCATCACCACGACCGTGTCGGCGAAGGTCAACGCCTCCGTCTGATCGTGGGTCACATAGATGAGTGTCGATCTGCTCTCCCGATGGATCTCCTCGAGCTTGCGGCGGAGAGACATCTTGAGATGCGGATCGATGACGGTGAGGGGCTCGTCAAAGAGAATGGCCGACACATCGGAGCGCACAAGACCCCGCCCCATCGAAATCTTCTGTTTCGCATCCGATCCGAGGTCCCGTGGGTTGAGTTCGAGGAAAGGGACCAGATCCAGCATCTCGGCGACCTCGCGAACTCTGGTCCGGATTTCACCCTCGGGGAGACCGCGGTTGCGCAGCGGAAACGCCAGGTTGTCGTGGACCTTCATCGTGTCGTAGACCACCGGAAACTGGAAGACCTGGGCGATGTTCCGGTCTTCGGTGGAAAGCTCGGTGACATCCCTTCCGTCGAACAGGACCTTTCCAGATGTCGGGCGCAGAAGACCGGAGATGATGTTGAGCAGGGTCGTTTTACCGCAGCCCGAGGGTCCGAGCAACGCGTAGGCCTCGCCGTCTTCCCAGACATGATCGATGGGTTTGAGGGCGTAATCGGCCGTCGCGCCGGGCCGGCGATGATAGGAGTGCGCGAGACCGGAGAGCTCTATTCGTGCCATGGGCGCCTCACGCCGACCCGTCGGCGGGCCGCTGTTCCGGGGCCCCGATGAGCGAGCCTCCGGCATCGAATGCGTAGAAGCGATGCCTTTCGATGTAGACCTCGATCGACTGACCAATATCGAGGGGGTGGACTCCATCCTGGCGGGACACCCAGGAGACCCCGTTGTGCTCGAAGTGGATCGAGGTCTCCGAACCGTTGATCTCGGCCAGCTCGACCCGCGTTCGAATTCGCATATCCTCGGGCGACCGCCGCGTCGTCGACACGTGGTGGGGCCGGACGC
This sequence comes from uncultured Thermoanaerobaculia bacterium, assembly GCA_965364305.1. Lineage (GTDB taxonomy): Bacteria > Acidobacteriota > Thermoanaerobaculia > Thermoanaerobaculales > Sulfomarinibacteraceae > Sulfomarinibacter. The sequence continues at coordinate 15,937 of CBDTWX010000020.1, read as the reverse complement.
CAAAAAGGTAGGAGCCGTCCGGCAGGGAACTCAGATGCTCGGGCGTCGCGACGGGCTCGTCCTCACCCAGCCGTATGGCGGCGTCCGACAACCGGCCCGGTACGACGTTCATCGGCGGATCACTCGAGAGATGAGCCGTGCGCACGCTTGCCGGGTGATGGTAAACCGAAGCGGCGGATCCTTGCTGGAGGATCCTGCCCTCGTCCATCACCAGGGTGTTCCCACCGAGAGCAAGCGCCTCGTTCGGGTCGGCTGTGGCGTAGACGATGATGGCGTTGCGGGAGGTGAAGATGCTGCGAAGCTCGGTCCGCAGCTCTTCTCTGAGCTTGTAATCCAGGTTGATCAGGGGCTCGTCGAGCAACAGGAGGTCTGCCCGCTGAATCAATGCCCGGGCCAACGCAGTCCGTTGCTGTTGACCTCCGGAGAGCTCGGCGGGCAGTCGGTTGAGAGAGTCCGCGAGGTGCATCGTCTCCGCCACCTCCCGCACCCTTCGGTCGATCTCTGTGCGGTCCAGTCCGGCCACCTTGAGCGGTGAGGCGAGGTTTTCAAAGACCGTGAAGTTGGGGTAGTTGACGAACTGCTGGTAGACCATCGCGACGCTGCGTCGGCGAACCGGCAGCCTGGTGACGTCACGGCCGTGGATCGATATCCGACCGTTCGAGGGGCGATCGAGCCCGGCCATCAGCCGCAGCAGGGTGGTCTTGCCGGCGCCGGTGCGGCCGAGCACGATGTTGAAGCTACATGGCGAGAGCTCGAGATTGAGTGGATACATGTGGGTCTCGCCGCCGACGAGCTTGCTGATGTTTTCGAGAATCAGTGGCATTTCGATCAATTAGTCCGGGTTCATGGAAATAATTCAGCCGGCCAGGGGCCATGATACAGGCGCGGAGCGGTACGATCGCTACGAGCAGGGGAAAAGTGGAGTTCGGAATTCGGAGTTCGGAGTTCGGAAGTCGGAATGCCGCCCACCCGCCCGCGGCCCGACATTCCCTCGGAATCCGGCGCCCGTTGCGACCAGAGATCCCCTGCATCATCGAGGAGTCGATCGAGGAGGGTGAGGCGAAACCTCAGTCGCGAGGACTCGACTCTCGATGACTCAGGGAATCACTGGTAAAACTCGGCTCTCACCTGCATTTTTGGATGATCTTCCTTTTTAATCTCTTCGGGTCGTTGATCGTCTCGTAGAAGCTGTCGAGGAATTTGAGAGCGTGGCGGCGGGCCTCGGGGTAGGGGAGATCGTCTCGATTGAACAGGCTCTCGATGTCGGGACGATGGTCATTGAAGCTGTCGATCACCGCCGGCAGCTGACTGTTGTGGAGGCAAAAGCCCCGGTAGAGACGATCGGTGACATTTCGAATCTTCAAATTGGCGTCGGGAACGGCGTAGGGCGGGTTGACCAGACCGGCCCGATCGAAGTCGTAGGGCACCGCAGCAACTGACCCGGCGCCATCCGAGCCAAAGGGCGCGACGTTGTGGCAGCATCGTTTGCCGGCCGGTCCCGCCACCGCTGACCAATCGGTGTTGCCCACCATGTACTGGAACAGGGTCATCGTGGCGATCTGGGCGGGTTCAAAGGCCTCGAGCTTTTGCGCCGGAATGTCCAACCAGATTCGGCCGGTCCTCTCGGCGGCGTGTCCGATGTCCTCGAGAATGAATCCGTACTCCGTGCGGTCGCTGGAACGCCGCAGGGTGTCGCGATAGCGCAGAGACACCAACCGCGCGCGGAGCGCGGGCTCGGCGAGGATGGCGTAACTCCGGTACACCAGATACTCGAGCATTGTGTACTTGTCGTACGTGCCGTATGGCTGGCACGGGGTGACCAGCCAGAGCTTTCGCTGACGATCGAAAATCGTCCCGGCAACGAGATCCGGGTCGAGGGTGATCGCGAGAGAGGGAGCCCCACACTCGGCGAGCCGGCTGACGCCGAACTTGGTGAAGGTCATCGGGATCGTCGTGCCGTCCTCCAGCTCGAGATGCCCTGGCACGTCGTCCGCGTCCTCCGCGGAGCGTGCCAGCTTTGCGAGCGGCCCGTGGATCGTGAGAGGCAGCACAGAGTCGCTGGTGTAGATTCGCTCCTCGGCACGTACGGGATTGGCCCACGAGATGGTGGTCGCGGCCAGCAGGAAAGCTGAGATTGCTCGAAGCCGCCTGTTGGATTCAGGTCTCACCACTCAAGTATGGCGCAGATTCGCCTGCGCGCAACCAGAGTTGCTCTGGGCCGGTGTTGACCTGTCTGACGACAGGCTATTCTTTGCAGGAGAGGTCGTGACATGACGAAGAGCTGCCCTGAGCGAGGCCCTTGGCCGAGTCGAATGGGATCTTGGGAGGCGGTCTTCGGTATCGCGCTTCCAAGGGCTCCACCCAGAATGCATTCGACTCCCTCGCTGTACAGACTGTGGATGCAGTCCGGCTGACGAGTACCCCGCAAACCGAAGGTTTGCCCGCAATTCTCACCGCCCCAGCGACGTTCGTTGAATCACCGCCCCTGGCGAGAGTTGGGGCGGTGGGAATTGCCTACCAATACCACCCAAGTTGGACGAAGATGCCGGCACCCGTGGAGAGGTAGACGCCCGGGATCTCGGTCGGCAGACCGCCGAACTCGGTGCCGTCCGCGCCGAGGGGTAGGTTGATCGAGCTCAGGAGGACCAGGTTCTCGCGGAGATCGTTCTGAAAAACCACCTGGAAGAGCGCGCTCGGATCGCCGAGGTTGACGAAGAGATTCGGCGTGACGAGGAAGAGCGGGCTCGCCTCGACCATCGCGCTGAACGCGACGTAGTTCCGACCGAGCGTGAAGAGCTCACCGCGAGCCAACCGAACCAGGAGATCCGTATTCTGCTCCAGACAGGCGAAGGAGTAGCAGCCGTCGGATTGCCCGAACCCGTTGTAGAAGTACTCGGCCACGCCGCTGACGTTCGTTCCTCCCCACGTCCAGGAGTAGGTGAGGTTGGTGACCAGCGACGCTACGGCGCCATCATCGGCGAACGTCAGGACGAGATCGCCGCTCCAGACCGCACCACCGAGATTGGTGTTGACGCCCGCCCCAACGAGAGTGTCGCCATAATGCCTCGCGAGCAAAGCGTCGTACTCACCCGAACCGGCAAAGCCGTGGTACTTGAACGCCGAGGAGCTGACATCCGCGTCTACCTCGTTGGTGAGGATATTTCGCCGGAAAACCACCACCCCCTGGAGGTCGTCGCCGTTGCCGCGGAGATACTGGCCGTAGAGCATGTCGTCGCCGGTCTTGTACTCCTTGTCGACCGCCGCGGGATCGAACGGGTTGAAGATGTCCATCGCGGTGTAGATGAGACCGTTGCCCCAGCTGACGGCCTGCCGACCGAATTTGACCACCACATTCTCCGCGGAGTAGCTCAAGGCGAGTCGGTCGAAGCGCGTCAGGGCCGCGGACCTGCCGGAATCGGTGAGGACCCACGTGAGGTCGAAGAGCCGGGTGCGATCGTTGGGAAGGTGGGGGAAGAGGAGCGCGAGATCCTCGGGGAGGTTGCGGCTGAACTCTACGCGGTCGCCGTAGACGCCGATGAGCTGGGCATCGGCGTCGAAGCTCCAGGGACCGTGATCGATCCCGAGCACGAACCGGGCGTCGAGGTTGAGATCCAGTGAGCTCGAACCGAAAACATCGGTGAGAGCGCTGTTGCCGGGATAGGTCGTGGCGACGAGCTGGGGTTTGACGTGGCCGCCGAGGTCGAAGGTCGTGTCGCCGGCCACGGCGGCTCCGGCCGCCCAGAGCAAAATCCCGACCGAGATCGCGCATGCGGCGGAGGCCGCGTCGGGGCTCACGTCCGTGGAGTACTACGAGGGATTTGGGAGAGCAGCCGCTTCCCGCCGGTCGTCTCCGACGATCCGTCCGTCAAGCATCCGGATCACCCGGCGCGCGTAGCGCATGACGCGCTGGTCGTGGGTGGCGATGACAAAGGTCGTCTCGTGGTTCTGGTTGAGCTCCACGAAGAGCCCCATCAGCTGCTCGGCGGTCTGCGAGTCGAGGTTGGCCGTCGGCTCGTCCGCCAGCACCAGTGCGGGCTGCGAAACGATGGCTCGGGCCACCGCGACGCGCTGCTGTTGCCCGCCCGACATCTGTGCCGGCCGCCGGTCGCCGAGTCCACCGATCCCGACCTCCTCGAGGATCTCCAGCGAACGCTCTCGCCGTATGTCGGCCGGCACGCCCTGGACCTCCATCACGAACTCGACGTTCTCCCTAGCCGTCAGAACCGGGATCAAATTGTAGGCCTGGAAGACAAATCCGATGTTGTGCAGGCGCATGCTCGCCAGCTCGCCTTTGCCGAGGTTGTCGATGCGGTCGTCGCCGAGCCAGATCTCACCGCTGTCGGGGGTATCGAGCCCGCCGATGGCGTTGAGCAGGGTCGTCTTGCCACCTCCCGACGGTGCGGAAAGACAGACGAAACCGCCCTCCTCGATCTCGAGATCGACGTGGTCGAGACCGGTGACCTCGAGGTCACCCTGGCGATAGGTCTTACAGAGTTCGATACAGCGTACGGTACTCATGTTCACACCTTTGTAATGGCTCGTATGGGATCGTAACGGGAGGCGCGCCAGGCCGGCGAGAGGCTGGCGAGGAATCCGAGCACGATCACGACAACATTCGCGAGGACGACGTCCTTCAAATAGAGCGCCGGATAGAGCATGCTCGCGGCGCCGAAGTACTCCATGCCTTCACCGACAATCGAGACGTCGATGCCGTCTTTGAGAGGTTCGATGGAGGCCCACGCAGCCAGGTTGCCGATCGCCAGACCGATCACGAGGAGAAGGACCGCCTCGGCCACGATCTGCGACAGGATGTTGCGCGGCGTCATGCCCAGGGCGAGCATCAGGCCGATCTCGCGGACCCGTTCGAAGACGGCCATGACGAGCGTGTTGACGAGGCCGAAGGAAAGGGCCAGAAAGACGACCACGATCCACACGATCACAAAGCCGTCCATCACGGCCAACATCGAACCGAGGTAGGAGTCGAGCTCGAACCACGGCGACACGTCGACGTTTGGGCCGGCGGCATCCGCGATCAGTCGGTGGAGGCCCTCGACGTCGCGATAGTCCGTGCCCAGAATCGCCACCTCGGAAACGGCGTCACCCACCCCGAGCAGATCCTGGATGGCGCCCTCGCCCGCGAAGACGTACCCTTCCTCGTACTGCACGAGCTTCGACTCGAAGATGCCGACGATTCGGAAGCCGCGGTCGGCGATCTGGTTCTCCTGGTCCTGGCTCATGATCACGACCCGCTTGCCGAGGCCGGTCTCGAGGTCTTCGACCAGCTTGCGGCCGACCACGAGCCCGCGGTCGGCCCGCGACTCCAGGTAGCGCCCTTCGGTCAGATCGTTGGCGACAAAGCTGATCTCACGCTCGCGTTCGGGCTCGATCCCGACCAGGGTGACGCCTCGCGTGTCGCGTTCCGAGGAAATCACCGCCGGCACCTTGACCCGCGTCGCCCACGCCACGATCTCCGGTCGGCTCAATACTTCCAGCAGCTCTCCGTCCGGAGGTGCGATCACGTTCGAGATCGTCGGGTCGTCGCGATAGGCCGAGTGGTGGATCTGGACGTGACCCGGAAGGACGGTGATCCCGTCCTTGACCATGTCGTCCACCATGCCGCGCATCAGAGCGGTCATGAAGATCATCGCCCACACGCCGACGACGATCGCGGCCAACATGATCGAAGTCCGGCGGTAGTTGCGCCACAGGTTGCGCCACGCCAGGCGGGAGATGATACGAAGCCCGCCCATCAGGCAGCCCTCATGGCCGTTACCGGCTCCAACCAGCGGAGCCTGAGAGCCGGGTACAGCGAGGCCGCGACACTCGAGATGAGGATGATCGTGGGACCGAAGAGCAGGCCGATGGCGGTGATCTGTGGATAGATCCGGCTCGGGAGATTGAACTTATCCGACATCTCCTCCATCCCCGGATAGGTGAAGCCGTGGTAGTTGAGCCAGAGCACCAGCGCACCGCCGAGGACAACGCCGAGCACCAGACCCACGGCTCCCATGAACGCGGTCTCGAGCAACACCAGCCGGCCCAGCCGTCCCGGGCTCACCCCCAGCGACATGACGATGCCGAACTCCTTGGTCCGTTCGAGGACCGACATGAGTTGGGTATTGAGCACGCTGAAAGCGACCAGGATGATCAGAATGCCGTACATGAACCAGCCGCTGGTGAAATCGGCCTGGATGGCCTGTTTGAGACCCGGCAACAGCGCGTCCCAGTCGTGGACCACCAGATTTTCGTCGTCGGGCAAGAGAGCTTCAACCCGGGAGCGAGTCGCGCCGACCTGAATCAGCCCGGGCGCCATGACGACGACCGAATGGCCGGAATCGCCCATCGCGAAGGTGTCCTGGAAGAAAAGGAGAGGGACCTCGGCGAAGAGGCGGTCGAGGTCGGGCATGCCGCTTTCGAAGATTCCGACCACGGTGACCACCGCAGCAGAAAATGACCCATCGCGGCCGCTGCCGATGAAGGTCAGCTCGTCACCGACCTCGACGAGGAGGTTTCGGGCGAGGACGCGGCCGATGATGATCTCTTCCGCCGTCGGGTCGCTCAAAAAACGACCCTCCTTGATCAGACCCGGCAGACTCGAGACCCGGGTCTCGAACTCCGGCTCGACGCCGGTGATCTGAAGCCCGTAGCTGCGCTCTGCGCTCGAAACGAGGGCGAAGGCCGACGCCCGCGCCGCCACTTCGTCGGTCCCCACGCCGCGCCGGATTTCCTGTGCGAGCCGCCGGACGTCCGGCACCACCTGGCGGATTTTGTGATCGTCCAGATAGCCCGGGGCCTGAACCTGAAGGTGGCCGGTCTGAGCCCGGAGGGTGTTGTTGATCATCATTCCGTACATCCCGATCTGGAGCGAGATCATGAACACGAGCAGGATGTTGGAGAAGACCATCGCGCCGACCGTCAGCCAGGTCCGGCGCTTGCGTCTCCAGAGATTTCTCCAGGCGAGGCGAAGTGTGATGTTGTTCATCGGCTACTCTCTGGGGTTTTGCAGGTTCGAACGGGTAAAGACGTTCTCCGAGATCTCGACATCGAACTCGACACTGTCGACGACGAACTCGGTCCACTCGTCCTGGGTATCGACTTTGGTCATGCGCTGCCGGGTCGCGATCGTGCGTCCGCCCATCTCGCCGATCTCGGTGCTTCGCAACGACTTCACCAGAACGCCTTCCTGGTCGTAGAAGTCCTGCGACAGCAAGACATCGTCGTCGCGGATTCGCAGAACCTCCTTACCCCACACCACCGCGGCCTCTTCATGAGGAATCGACTCGATGACGAAAACGATGTGACCATCGTGCTCCTCCTGCGCCAGAAGGGTGTGGTCGTACTGGTCGACGATGTCGTCCGCGCGTGACACATCCTTGTTGGAAAAGTCCGAACCCATCCAGCTCTGGCCCATCATCGACGACGGCACCTTGATGACCCGGTTGACCTTGGGGGCGTACGACCACATGTTGCTGTCAACCATCAGGGTGCCGTTGCCGGCGTCCTTCTTGGGTGCCGTCACCCGGACCAGGGTTTTCTTGGGGCCGCTGGTCCAGGCCCTCATCGACATGCGCCTCTCCCACGAGGGACGATGAATGATCATCGTCATCTCGCCGTAGGAGGACTTTCCACGCCAGTTGTCGATCGACTGCTTGACGATCTCGGCGGCATCTTGGGCCGGAGAAGTTGCCGACAGACCCGTGACGGCCACTATGGTTGATGCCAAAAGCGCTTTTCGATACATCGACTGCCTCCCTAAATCCTCAGCCGGCCGGTGGTTCGAGCATGCGTCGAAAAATTGCGAAAATCTCTTCGAAGATGTGCTCGATCTCGTTTTCGTTAAACTGCTCCCAGTGCTCGACCATCCACCGGTCTCCCGCCTCATCGGCGCCGACCAGCAGCACTTGCAGAAGCTCCGCCGGCAGGTCCGAGCGCACCGCACCCACCTCCTGGCCGCGGCGGATCAGCTGTGCCTGCCCCTGGCGCGCTTCCTCGAATTTCCGCGCCAGAGCCTGGCGGATACCGATCGCATCCGGGGGGTCGTACATGAGCCGGGTCATGCCCACCAGCCAGGGGTTGGCGCGCACCCGCGAACGTGCCTCGTGCATCAGGAGCTCGAGGGTGGGCCAGAAGCCTTCGGCGTCGAGGCCGTCCAGCTCGAGATCCTCCACCGGCAGGATGGTCTTCCAGGCGTGGTCGGCGACCGTGTTGAACAGATCCGCCTTGTCATCGAAATAGTAGTAAAACGAGCCCTTGCTGATGTCGAGCAGGTCGAGCAGCCGGTTGAGCGAGGTTCCCTCGAAGCCGCGCGCCGCGAACTCGACGGCCGCGGTTTCGAGGATCCGGCGCCTCGTCTCGCCATCGAGTTTTTCGAATCGCGGTCGCGCCACGACAGCCTCCTACCGGTGTTACGGAGAACCGACCGATTGGTTTTACGAATTGGTACAACTGATCAGTTAGACCGTATGGTATACAACATGCCGTGGGGAGATCTCAGCCCCGTGCCCGTCTCCGTCTCCGTTTCCGTGCCCGATGAAGAGATGCTCGATGCTGGATGCCGGATGCTGGACACCCACGCAGATCCTTCGTTCGTCGGACTCACTCAGGATGACGGTCTGAGACCGCATACCGCTCGTCAGAGGCACACGCATCCTCACGACGACAATCGCAACAAATGTCATCCTGAGGAGCCCGGAACTCAGCGCGGTACCGATTGGCTTCGCACGATCCGGTTGCGCCCACACCTTGCAAGAAACGAGTGCCGGGCGATGAAGGATCTGGGTGGTGGTTCTTGGGAGCGCGATTGTGGGTGGATCAAAAATCGTGCATCGAGCATCCAGCATCGAGGATCGAAGGTCGGTGGTACCCTCGGTGTACCGAATTCTCGGAGGAGAAGAGCAATGCCCAAGGCTCACGAGGAGTGGAAGGTCCTCCGTCACGGTCCGATCGAAAAGCTCGAGCCGAATCTGTGGCGAGTCACCGGGACACTTCAGGGGATGGCCCTCAAACGGGTCATGACTCTGGCGCGCCTCGAGGATGGTCGGGTCGCGATCCACAGCGCTATCGCCCTCGATGAGCCCTCGATGGCTGAGATCGAGGAGTGGGGGAGTCCGGCGGTGCTGCTGGTTCCGAACTCCTACCATCGGTTGGATGCTCCAGCGTACAAGGCCCGCTATCCGAAAATCAGGGTTCTCTGCCCGCGCGGTTCGCGAGCCAAGATTGAAGAGGTTGTCGCCGTGGACGGAGATTACGACGCCTTTGAGGGCGACTCGACAGTGACGTTGCAGCACCTCGATGGGGTGCGCAAGGCTGAAGGTGTCATGATTGTCCGGGCACCATCCGGGATCACTCTGGTGTTCAACGACGCGGTCTTCAATCTGCCGCATGGCCGAGGTATGACCGGGTTTATTTTTCGATACATCACCGATTCGACGGGAGGGCCCAAGGTGACGCGCTTATTCAGATGGCTCGCGATCAAGGACCGCGATGCGTTCAAAGCGCACCTCCGACAGCTGTCGGAAACGCCGGATCTCACGCGGATCATTGTCTCCCACCACCGGATGATCACCGACCGCCCGGCGGAGGTCCTGCGGGAAGTGGCGGCGGCCCTGTAGTTATTGAGTCGGGCACGGAGACGGTTTCGACTGTAGGCGGGTCCTTCAGGGCCCGCGGGCGGGTGGGCGGCATTCCGAACTCCGAATTCCGAACTCCGAATTCAGAATCCGGCCGACGCGAGTGGGCAACACCGATTCATTGGGACCCCTGATCGGACCTCCGGAGCCCCTCGACGATGGCTGCCACGTCTCCCGGTGAGGATGCGCGGTAGTCGGGCCGGACCGACCAGGATCCATCGCTTCCCGGAAGATCGAAGCAGGCCCTGACGGTCACCACGTACTGGGGTATCCCCCGCTCGGCGAGGGCCCGATCTGCGTTGCGGGCGCAACGCACGTCGGTCTCGTGGTCGCCCACATAGAGCACAGTGCCGGCGGCCGAGCCCGTCAGCCGATCGATGCACATCAGCAGGCCGTCGGGGGCCGGCTTCTGGCGCCGCGTGCCGACCTCCTCGTAGCCCACGATGTGTTCGAAGTGGTCCAACAGACCGACGCCGTCGAGCATTTCCTCGATGTTCTGGCGACTGTTTTGCGATACGATTCCCTGGACAGCGACGCCTCGTAGCTGGGCGATCACGGCAGCGATGCCGTCGAAGAACGGGGCCGCTGTGGTGTCGGCCAGCTGGAACTCGGTCCACATCGCGCCGGCGCGGTCGATTTCCTCTTCCGACAGGCCGAAGTTGAGGCGGTAGAAGTCGCGCCAGTTGGCGCACCGGTTCTGTGCCTCGTCGTAGGCCTCCTGGTTCGCCAGGATTGGGAATCGGTCCCACCGTTGGTCGGTGATCGACCGAACGATCCGCCGGTTGACGTTCAGGTTCTTTTCTCGGGTGTCGACGAGAGTACCGTCGAAATCCCAGATGACTGCGCGCAGCGGGCCGTTGTGGACCACCTCTCTCAATCCTCCGTGTACTGCAGCAGGCCGGTGTGGGCGATGAGCCTCCACTCGCCCTCGCATTTCGAGTAGATCTTGCAGGCCCGACCGATCCAGTGAAAGTCGTTGCCGTCGGCATCGCGCCACAACGTGTCAACATCGACCACGGCGAACCCTCCGTCGCCCTCGCGCGAAACCTCGATTCTGCGGACATCGCGTCGGTTGTGAACCAGCTCATGGCTGTCGAAGAGCCGCTGCCACCCGGCTCGCCACCGGTCGTGATCGAATCGACCCAGCTCGAGCACCCACTGCATGGGGTCGTGAGCGGCGCTGGTGGGCGGCCACGGCCACACCATGTCCGGGTGGAAGAGCGTCATCAACAAGTCCGCATCACGAGTGCTCCACGCGCGGGTCTCGCGATCCACGAGCTCCTGGATGGCCCGTTCAGCTTGGCTGGTCGAACTCACGCTGGGCTCCCTCCACGAACGTCCCAATGGCGGCGCCGTCCACGAAGACGTGATTGACCTCGAGGCCGACCGGTACCATCAACCGGCCCGACTGCTCGAAGAATTGGCCGAAGGAGACCCGCGGTCGGCCGTCGAGGGTGTCGTCCGGGGTGGCGTGGGTGAGGCCGGTGAAACGGACACCCGGGATGGCGCTGAACAGGATCTGGTTGGTGTCCGCGGGTTGCTCGAGGGAGACCGCAGCGCGGCCCGAATGGTCGAGCGCCTCGGCTTGGCGGTTGAACTCGCCGGCGTCCGGGTGGTAGCCCAGGTAAGCGAAGCTGAAGAGTCCGTCCGCAGTCGGCAGCGTGGCCGCTACTTCGAGAGCATCGTACAGCACGATGCGATCGTCCCGAACCCGATACCGGTAGTCCGCCAGAGGCTGCATGGCGCGGGCGACGTAGTAACACAAGTTTCGGTATATGGGCCACGAGCGAGCCTCGCAGAAGGACTTCAGCTTGGTGGCCTCGAGCTCGAAGGTGATGGCGTAAAACGGATTGCGGTAGCTTCGAAAGAAGTCGAAATGTGCCTTCCGATAGTAGTTGTCGATGATCTCGAAGCTCATCACGCCGCCTTGCGAAGTGCCGGTGGACGTGGCCACGCGGCAGTTTTTCGGGTGCCCGGCGAGCATACCATGGGGTCCGAGGAGGTGACCGGGATCTCTCTGTGGCGTGAGCGGCGAACCTGAAAGGAATATGGTACCCTCCGTCGGACAGGGAACCTCAAAGATCGTAACTCGGCTTCGGTAGATTTGAATGTCTGCTTTTTGTCTTTGGCATTTTTGAATCGAAAGGAGTGAGAGATGGTGTTTGGAATTTCAAAACGGCTCATGGTCTTCGTATCGGCGCTGCTTTTGACAGCGCCATTTGTTTTTGCGCAGTCCCAGGCGACGACGGGCGTCATCGAGGGCCGGGTGACGGACGAATCGGATGCGGTGCTGCCCGGCGCCACGGTGATCTTGACCAACGTGGATACCAATCAGGAGCGAACCATGACCACGGACTCGAGCGGTCGCTACCGCGGGGTTCTGCTTCCCCTCGGTCTGTACCGGGTGTCCGTGAGTCTTCAGGGGTTCGCCTCCAAGGTCACGGAGGGGATCGATCTCGGTGTCGGCCAGACTCTCACCATCAATATCCAGTTGGAGCGTGGCGCCTTCGAGGATGAGATCGTCGTCCAGGCGGATACACCGCTGGTGGAGACGAGCCGGACCGACAACGCGGTGACGGTGGGAGAGGAGGCCATGTTCGGGTTGCCGAACAACGGCCGCAACTTCGTCAAGTTCATGAATCTCACGCCGGGAGTGGGCATCGTCCAGGGTCCCGACGCAGAGGAGATCACCGTCAACGGCCAGAAGGGCATCCAGAACAACGTGATGGTGGACGGCGCCGATTTCAACAATCCGTTCTTTGGCGAGCAGCGCGGCGGGCAGCGGCCCGCTTTCACCTTCAACCTCGACGCCGTTCAGGAGATGGTGGTGGTGGCCGACGGTGCGCCGGCCGAGTTCGGTCGAGCGTCAGCGGGCTTCGTCACGGTGGTCACCAAGTCGGGTACCAACAACTTCAACGGTACAGTTCACATGTACTATCAGGACGACAACCTCAAGAGCGAGGCCAAGAGGCAGGATGGTTCCACCGAACCCAAATTTCCGTCCGAGCGAGTCCAGGGCGGGTTTACCCTCGGAGGTCCGATTGTCCGAGACAAGCTGTTCTTCTTCGCGGCGCTCGACGTGCAGCGCGGTGACGCCACCAAGCAGCAGGATCCCGACCGAATCGAGCAGCGGGTTGTCGATGCGTTTGCTGCCATGGGCGCCCCCGACGAGAACGGACCGATCACGCGAACCGATGATAACGAGGTCTTCCTCGCCAAACTGGACTGGCAACCTTCGAACGACCACCTGGCAACCTTCCGCTACACCTACACCAACACCGAGCAGGACAACGGCACCTTCGACGTCGACTCGTGGGGTCGCAGCGCCAACGCGGTGGAGAAAGACTCGTCGTGGTCGCTGGGCGGCTCGCTGGTGTCCACCATCGGCGACAACAAGCTCAACGAGCTTCGCCTTCAGTACGCGTTCGAGGACCGTCCGAGGCCCTACACCGGGGCCACCTTCACCGGCACCGACCGGCCATTTCCGGACACCGCCTTCGACTTCGTCAACAGCTACCGTTTCGGGATGCCGTTCTTCATCCCCGTCGTCTATGACGACACTCGCGTGCAGTTCGTCGACAACTTCACCTGGCTGGCCGGCAACCACACCGTCAAGGCCGGGGTAGAGTACAACCACACCGAGGCCTTCCAGACCTTCATCGGCTTCGGCAACGGACGGTTCATCTTCAGCAGCACCGACGGCTTTCTCAACTACATCGAAAATCCCAACTATCTCGAGTGCTCGGACGGCAGTACCTCGGCCGTGGGCCAATGCCCGGACGGGACGACTCCCACCGGTCCGGTAATCTTTTACTTGCAGCAGACCGGCCTCGGCGGGCTTTCGGTCGAGGAGGCCGGCACCCAGACCATCGAACAGGACGAGCTGGCCTTTTTCATCCAGGATCTGTGGCAGCCGACGCCCAACCTGACCTTCTCATATGGGCTGCGGTGGGAGAGCCAGTACCAGCCGGACCTGATCACACCCATCGACGAGCTTTTCTACGCACCATTCATCGGCCAGACTGTCAACGGCCAGGAGTTCCCGGGCGACGGCACCATTCCGTCGGACACCGACATGTGGCAGCCGCGGCTCGGTGTGTCGTGGGACCCCAGGGGTGACGGCAAGACCGTCCTCCGAGCCAACGCCGGCGTCTACAACGCCCGCGTGCCGGGCCTCTACCTGGCCTCGGCCCGGTCGACCGACGGCAGCCGTGGCGGCGGCATCTACCGAGACAGCACGCTCATCGACATCCTCGGACCGACGCCGGCCTATGACGAGCTGCTCGACCTGAGCGGCACCGACGAGCTGTTCCGGCCCGACGTGTACGTCTTCGACAAGGACTTCAGAAACCCGCGAACCAAGAGCTTCGCGGTTTCGGCCGAGCACCAGTTCTACGACCGGATGGCCTTCGTGCTCAAGTACAACTACGCCAAGACCGATCGACTGACCCGCTACCTCAACCTCAACGATCCACTGCTCGGCGCCAACTGGAGCACCGGTCTCGGCGCCGACGGCAGCAACGGCATCGGCACCCTGTGGACCGCCGAATCGGGCGGCGAGAGCAAGTACTGGGGAATCACAGGCGGCGTCAAGGGCTGGATCGGCAGTCGGATCAATCTCCAGGCCTACTACACCTACGGTCAGGACAAGTCCAACGACGACAACGAGCGCGACCCGTTCACCCTGCGCTACGCCCGGATCACCGACCTCGACGCGGAGTGGGGCTACTCCGATCGCGACCAGCGGCATCGGCTCAACCTGTGGTTCCTGTGGACCGGGCCAAAGGGATGGAATCTGAACTTCTCGTACGCCTACCGGTCCGCCCAGCCGCTGTCCCTGACCGAGAACGGGCTGCCGGCAGAGGCGCCGTCTCAACGGATCAATGCCGACGGCACCGTGACCCAGCGCAACCTGGGCCGCAAGGACAACGAGTTCTCGTCATTCGATTTCCGGATCTCAAAGCTTTTCAACCTCGGAAAGGGCCTCCAGATCGAGGCCATCCTCGACGCCTTCAACCTGTTCAACAGCACCAACGAGAAGAAGCCCCAGACCACCAATCTGATCTTCAACTTCGACGGCACTATCACCACAGGCCTCGGCGACCCGCGCCAGTTCCAGATCGGTGCGCGGCTCATCTTCTGATAAGAGGATTTGCGAGCAACGGCGCCGCCCTTCGGGGCGGCGTTTTGTGTACCCAAGGCTTTGCGTTCTTCGGTTTCAGGACGTCTTCAACATCGCCGAGACGGCGAATGGAGCTCGACAGAAAACCGGTGTTGATCCGTGATGCGGCGGGTCGCGGTGAAAATGGGTTACCATCAGCCCCCGAACGAACGGAGAAAACATGGCATCCATCCACATCAACGCGGTGCCGGGAGATTTCGCCGACACCGTCCTCATGCCCGGCGATCCGCTGCGCGCCAAGTACATTGCGGAGACGTTTCTCGATGGTGCGCGAGAGGTGACCGATGTCCGTAACATGTTGGGCTTTACGGGGGAGTACCGGGGTCGGGCGGTCTCCGTCATGGCGCACGGGATGGGCATCCCATCGGCCTCCATCTACTGCACGGAGCTGATCCAGGAGTACGGTGTCAAACGCCTTCTTCGGGTCGGCAGCTGCGGAAGCTCTCATCCCAAGGTGGAGCTTCGGGACATCGTGATCGCGATGGGCGCCTCGACCGACTCGGGGGTCAACCGCATGCGGTTTTCGGGCCACGACCTGGCAGCGCTGGCCAGCTTCGAGCTCTTGAGGGCCGCCGTGCGAACGGCCGAGAAAAAGGGTCTCGTGTTCCACGTCGGCGGCGTCTTTTCGGCAGATCTCTTCTACTCGGCGGAGCCAGACCTGCCCGATCAGATGGCGAGGTACAACATCCTCGGCATCGAGATGGAGACCGCCGGGATTTACACGATCGCCGCCGAACACGGTGTGGAAGCGCTCGCCGTCTGCACGGTCAGCGACAACCTTCGGACCTCTGAGGCCCTGTCTTCACACGATCGGCAGACCTCCTTCGACGAGATGATCGAGCTCGCCCTCGAGGCAGTGCTGGTCGACTGAGCTTCGTTTCGGCCGGCGGCGGTATCCTGGGGTCATGAGATCGCGTGCGGCAAGATTGGTTGTTCTGCTCGCCGTCACAGGTGCTCTGGCCTGCGCGACGGGGCGGCGTGCCGACGAGTCGGTTGCCGTTCCGCGCGGCTGGCCCGTGCCGAGAGAGGCTGCGGTCATCACTTCGTCCTTTGGCGCCGCTCGCGGCCGATCGCACCACGAGGGTGTCGACCTGTCGGCGCCGGCCGGGACCCGGGTGGTGGCGAC
>CBDTWX010000019.1:0-21964 GCA_965364305.1 uncultured Thermoanaerobaculia bacterium | reverse complement strand
CCCGGACGACTGGATACTCTCTCGATTCGTCAGCACCTCCTTCATCTCGGGAGGACCGCCGAAGCTGGTTGCGGTGGACCCGGCGCCCGGTTCGACCCTGCAGGTCGGCGAGCCTCTGTCCGTGACCATGACCTTCCACAAGGATGTGGTGGTGGATGGCGCCGATATCGTTCTTCGCGCACGCGAGGGCGACGCATATGACACCGTATTGACCTATGACGCCACCGCTTTCACCGCGACCGTGACATCAAGCTCGGCCCTGCCGAGAGGGAGCTACGAGCTCACGGTCAGCGATGACATTGTCGGTGTCGTCACCGGTCTCCCTTTTGACGGAGAGATGACCAATTTCTTCGATGAGCCGGTGATGCCCAGCGGCGACGGAGTCGCGGGTGGGGCGGCGGTCATTCGCTTCCACGTCACTGGCAACCGACGTCCGACCGGCCGCCGGCGATTGGCAGATTAGCCCGTGCCATGACGCGGCGAACGACTGCATCTGATCGCTGCCGCTGACCCTGTTCCTGACGCTTTACGTGCCGCTGATTCCGACCCGGCCCCTGGCCGGGACTGTCATATAGAACACGAATTCCCCTTCGGGAGTCATGGTAGTCGTGCCTTCTGCAGCAACAAACGAACCAAGGAGCCGTATCAGCGCGCCGGCGATTTCAATGACCGAGAGCGGCTCGACGATCTGCTCGACGAGCGGAAAAGACAGGAGAACCTCAGCTCGCCGCCACGCCTCGGGCCAGGCCGGCAGATTCAGCCTGATCGTTTCCACCGCAGCGGTCCGGCTGACGGCAGCGGTCGCCGGTGTCGCCCTGGAAACCCGGTGTTCGAGGATCTCCACCACCGCCGACCGCACGGGTGAGGCGATCACCAAACCATTCACCACCGCAATCGCCGGCGACGGGAGCGGCGTCGGCGTGTCGAAGACCGAGTCCAGCTGTAATCCGGTCAGCTGAGCCCCCGCAGCCCATTGGGTCACTACTGTGGCGCCCAACACACCCTGGGTCATCGGCGCCAGAGCGCCCGCTTCCCACTTCAGCCATTCCTCTGTGAACCGCCGCACAGATGCGTCATCGGTGCTTCGGATGAGGAGAATCGGCCGCGGCAAAGGCCAGGCCTGGGGGTCGTCCTCGGAGGGCAGCACACCGACGGCGATGCCGCGATCGAGAGAGAGCAGGAGATCGCGCTCCGGGTCGAGGCCGGTCGCCGTTCGGAATTCATCGACCATTCCTCGAAGCCTGGCGTGGACACCCGGGAGGATCGTCTCGAGGTACTGCGAGAATACCCCGATGATGTCGATCGGCGATGCTCCGAGGTCGTATGCGGCCAGAGCGCCGTCGGGAAGGTGTGCGGAAAGGGGACGGCCGATCGGTACCAGGTTTTCCAGCAGCCGTGTCAGCGGATCGTTTCTCTTCGTCGTTACGAACCGCCCGGTCGCCCAGGTCTCGAATCCATCGATGGTGATCGAGCGTGCAAAAGCAACACCGTCGGTCCAATCGAGCAGCGAGGCCGGCTCGGACCCTACCGTTCTCGCCAAGAACTCTCGGAGCTGCGGCGTATTCAGATAACCGTGAATTGGCGCCTCGTCGGGGAGTCTCGCCAGCGTCGACTCGAATTCGGGCAGGCTGGCGAGTGGGTCTTCGGGACAGGACCCCAAACCGGCCAGACACAGGGCGAGCTCTTCAGCGCGTTCTCCGGTTCCAGGCGGCCCCATCACCGTCCAATCTCCGGCGACGCGACCGTCCGTGAACTGCGGGCCTGTCACGTCCTCGATGGTGAAGCTCTGCGTTGCCGTGGTCGATCCGCGAGTCACCACCGCTCCCAGACCGAGCCTGGCGGAGAGAGAATCGAGGGCTCCCAGCGGGTCAGCGCCAGCCTCACCCCGCAGCGCAAGCAGAGGCAGGAGTAGCCGAGTCTGTTCGGATCTCAAAAGAACGAAAACTGCCCGACGATCGGCGATGAACTGAACGTCAGACCGAATCGTAGGGTCGGAGTTCCAGCTTTCAAGGATTGCACCGAGCTTCGTCAAGAAGGGGTATTTCCCCTGCTCACCGATGACCCTCATCAACCCGGCCAGTTCCGGAAGCGATCCCATATCGGCGATCTGATCGATCTTCTCGGTGGGGTTGGTGACATCTACCAAGAACACCGTGCGCTCCGGAACCGCGGTGGCGATCCAACATTGCTGACCACCCGGTTCCGCAACCGGCGCCGCGAACGCGGCGACGGCGGCGAGCAGGATCATCAGGATCAGCCCCGCAAGCAAAGTGGTATGACGATTTTCTTTTCCCTGGTCGTACATTTCAAACCTCTCACGCCCGCATCCGCGATGCCAAACAAAAGGCCCACACACACAAGGCAGCAGGAACAAACGTGCCCAACCATGAGACACCAATTGGGGCCGACCACGGTCCCACGGTGACGGCCCAACCGTTGACGACTCGAAGCAGATGAAGGACCGCGACGATTCCAAAGACAGTCCCAGAGACGGCCAGATAGCCTCGATGATTCATCCCGTTCCTCCGTATCTCAGTCCTTGATGTCCTTCGGCCCGCTGTCCGGTTCTTGGTCGTCGTCACCCTTCGATTCCAGAATGCGGTCGAACGCGGTCAGCCCGCCCATCGCGCCGAGACCCATGGTCTCGACCGCGGTCGACGGGACGATGACCATCGAGCCCTTCTTCTTGAGGCCCTCGAAGACCATGTTCATGGCCCGCAGGTGGAGGGCTGCCTGGTTGTGTTTGTAGTGCTCCGAAGCGCGCTCGAAGCTCTCGGCGATTTCTTCCTCGGCCTTCGAGAGGATGATCCGCGACTGCCGTTCGCGTTCCGCCTGGGCCTGTCGGCTCATGGCGTCCTCGAGCTCCTTGGGGATGATGATGTCGCGGATCTCCACCGACTGGATGGTGATGCCCCAGGCGTTGGTCTTGGCGTCGAGCACCTGTTGGATCTCACGACCCAACCGGTCGCGATGGGACAGCATGTCGCCGAGCTCGTGGCGGCCGATGGAGTCACGAAGGCCGGTCTGCGCGGAAAGAGTGACCGCGTTCTCGAAGTCCTCCACCTCGAGCACCGCCTTTTCGGCGTCCCATACCATCCAGAATGCAATGGCATCGACATTGACCGGCACCGTGTCCTTCGTGAGGGTGGTTTCGGCCTTGAAATCGGTGACCCGGATTCGCTGGTCGACGTAGTTGGCTACCTTGTCAGTGACCGGAAAGATTCCGAAGAGACCGGATCCCTTGAGGCCCCGAAAGCGTCCGAAGCGAAGGACCACGGCGCGTTCCCACTGATACGCCATCTGCAGACTCGCACAAAGGAGTCCGACGACGACGATCGTGGTCACCAGGACCCAGGCCTCCGGACGGTGTCTCAGATAGGCGAGGAGTGCTGCACCGGTGGTGAAGACGAGCACCGATTCCCAGATCTGAAACAGACGAAAGACCATTGCCAGCCCGAGGGCGGTGCCGATCATCGTGATCACCGCTTCGAGGCGGAACGGGTAGACCGCCAGGTGGATGGTCAGACCTGTGAGGCTCAGCACCACCAGGATCATGATGTTGAGCGGCGCGAACCGGAAGTCGGCGCGGAACGAGGTGGCGAAGCGCTCCAGGACGTCGAGCTTCATCTGGCCGATCTTGTTCATCTCGTGGTTCCTTTCTCAGCGCTTCCGGCGCTGCTCGAGGTTGTCGACGATCTCGTCGAGGGTGAAGCCGTGGGTCGAGGCCCGCGACAGGAACTCCTGGCAGATCTGGTCGAGCAGACGCCGGCGCTCGACGTCGTCCTGCTCGACGCGCCGGTTGCCGACGAAGGTGCCAGACCCCATCTGGGTTTCCACCAGACCGGTGAGCTCGAGCTCGGTGTAGGCGCGGCTGACCGTGTTGGGGTTGATCGACAGGTCGACCGCGAGCTGACGAACCGTCGGTAGGCGGTCGCCCGGTCCGACAGTCTCGGTGGCGATGGCGGCCTTCACCTGATCGATGATCTGGCGGTAGAAGGGGACGCCGCTCTTGAGGTCGATTCGAATCTGGAGGGCCAACCGTTGCTCCTTTGGATCGATTGTATTAGTTGATTAATGTCATAATGTATTAATACAATCTGAAAGAAGGTTTGTCAAGAGTCAGATGAAAAAAGTTGTCAAATCTCGGCTCGAAAAGGTCTCGCAGACGAACTCGGGGTCCGAGTTGTCGTAGATCCAACGGTGGCGAGCACGGGCGAGTCAGGAAGGGAATTCGAAGGAGGTATTTCATGAAGCGGTTGACTGTCCTCGTAGCGTTTTGGTTTTTTGCGGTAGGAGCGGCTCAGGCTGGAGAGCCGATCATCATCGGCGAGACCCTGACGATCCAGTCGAAGGTGATGGGGGAGGAGCGAACGATTCTGGTGTCCCCGCCGCCGGATCACGAGCTGGGCGGGCGGTTCCCCGTTCTCTACATGACCGACGGCGCGGCCCACTTCAGCCACACCCGCGGCACGGTCGATTTTCTGGCCTCCAACGGGCTGATGCCGCAGGTCATCATCGTCGCAGTCGCCAACACCGACCGCACCAGGGACCTGTCGCCAACCCAGGTCGCGTCGCGCGAGGTCAACGGACGGGTCTTCGAGTACCCGACCAGCGGTGGCGCACCGAAGTTTCTCGATTTCTTCTCAGAAGAGCTCTTCCCGTTCATCGAGTCGAACTACCGCACCCTGCCGTTGCGGCTCTTTTCAGGTCACTCCTTTGGCGGGCTCTTCGCCCTCAACGCGTTCTTCACACGTCCGGATCTCTTTGATGCGGTGCTCGCGGTGAGCCCGAGCCTGAACTGGGACGACGAGCTCCCGGTGCGCCAGGCGAAGAAGTTCTTTCCTGAACATGAGGAAATGAACGCCGTGCTCTTCGTGGCCATGGCCGATGAGGAGGAAGGCGATCCACGCCCCAACCGACTCGATCGCCTCGAGACGGAGCTGAAAAAGGCCGATGTCGACGGGTTCGTGTGGCAGGTGAAGCGGTTCCCCGACGAGAATCACGGGTCGGTTGTTCTCCGCGCCCACTACTGGGGGCTGCGCAAGGCCTTTGACGGATGGACCTTGCCCGAGGACCCCGAGGCAGGCTACTTCACCGGCGGCGTGGACGACATCAAGAAGCACTACGCCGGGCTGTCGAAGCGCTACGGCTTCGACGTCGTACCGGCGGAGAATATGATCAACCGGATCGGCTACCAGAAGCTGGGTGAGGAGAACTTCGAGGAGGCGATCGCCGTCTTCCGTTACAACATCGGGCTGTACCCGAACTCCGCCAACGTCTACGACAGTCTCGGTGAAGCGCTCGAAAATGCGGGACGGCTCGAGGAGGCCCTCGAGAACTACTCCAAGGCGGTCGGAAACGCGACCGAGATCGGCGATGACCGGCTGAACCTCTTTGCCGCCAACCGTGATCGGGTGAAGGAACAGCTGGACGAGGCGAACAAGGAGTAGCGCCGGCGGCAGGGACAGATTCAGCGGAAGAAGACAGCGGCGAGATTCAGGGACAGCCACCAGCGTCAGGTTTCAGCGGCAGCGGCAGAAGACAGCTCCAGCGATCGGCGGCAACGACCAGCGTCGGCGACCAGCAGCCGTTGGGGCACGCGACATGGTCACCTCCGGGTCGTTCATGGGGTGATGGGGTAGCCGGTGAGGTCGGTGGTGTCAAGGGCAAGCCGGCCTCGGAGGCCGGTCGTTCCGACCCTTGACACCACCGACCTCACCGGCAATGGGATGGGCATGAACGACCCGGAGGTGACCATGCTCGACTCGCTCCCCAACAGCAACCTCATCGCTTACCGCAAGGCCCTCGAGGCTGCCGGCATAGCTTTGGCTCTCGTCGCAAGGGTGCCGGCGCCGCTCAAGAGCCTCGCCGACCAGGTCATCCGGTCAGCGGCTTCGGTGCCCGCAAACCTCGCAGAGGGCCACGGACGGATTGGAAGAGACCGAGCCCACCATTGGCGTATTGCCTATGCTTCTGCGATGGAGGTGGACTGCCACCTCAGGCTTCTCTGCGATTCAGGCGCAGTGCATCGCGGAAAGGCAATCACCGCCTTGCAGCTCTTCGACGAGGTCCGCGCGATGACCTGGCGGATGCTGAACCCGACACATTGACTGGGCAACGCTGCCGTTTCGGGGTCAGTGGGCGTTCACCGGAACCAGTCGGGCTGAGCGCCGTGCCGACGCGCCTCGCGGACAATTCTCGCCAGCTCCTTTCGTTCGTCGCGGATGTCCGCGTCAAGCAGCCGGAGCTTGGCCTCGGCGCGTTCGAGCCGGGCCAGGCCACGAACGTCCAACCGGCCGTCCTCGATGTGGTCGATTTCGACCTCGAGGAGGGCGCGGCGCCTCTCGAGCGACGCGATGACATCGCGCTGCTTGAAGTAAGTCTTTCGCCACTTTGCGCGTTCCGCAGCGGTGGGCTCGCCTTCTGGCGGGGTTCTTGCCGCCACCGCTGCGACACCGAGAATGATCGTTCCCTGGGTCGAGAGCTCGGCCAGATTGGCGTTGGTCAGGGTCAGGCGACCGCTGTCGTCGCGCAGCGCCGAGCCGTTGAGGGGTGTTTTTCGCGCGTAGGCGGCGAGGGTTCCAGGCGCGGGAGTCGCCTTGGTCGCCGGGTCTTCGGCGGCGACCGAATGGACGACGGTGATCATGGCGAACGCGCCGATCTCGCACAGTGTCATTTTCGGTGAGATGAGGGTCAGAGTGTTCATGCCGGAGTTCCTTCCGGCGTGGACGGGATGGGACGACCTTACACCATTTTTCGGCCCGCGCCAACCCATTTCCGGGTTATCTTCATGCGCCCTCGGGACGTCGACGGGTCCCTACGGCGCCGCAGGGCGGCTTGTGTCGCATCGTCGCCATCGAGTGGCCGATTGGCCGGCCTCCAGTCACCCTACCTTTCCGGCTTCGGCCACGGGTCGCTGCCGCCGGCGGGTTCCAGGGACCGCAACGCCAAGGTTGGCGGTGCCATTCTTGGGCCGACCGTCGATCGTCAGATTGGCTCTGGGTCAGTACACGTCGAGGTCGTTGGCGGACACCACCTCGCCGTCGAACGATTGGCGGATCTCCGCCAGCAAATCGTCCACGGTCGCGCTCCAGAGAAGCTGGTGGTAGAGCACCAGCAGCTTCGGTCGGGCCCTCGCCGCGAGCTGCCCCAGCTCGACGCCCGAGGTGTGGGAGGCCTTGTGGTAGGCCTGCCACTCTGGCTCCCGCCGATCCCAACCGGCCTTGGCGTAGACCTCGTGGACGAGGACATCGCACCCCGAGCAGGCCTCGACCACCGCGTCGCTCGCGATGGTGTCGCCGCTGACCACGATCGAACGGTCCGGGGTGTCGAAGCGAAAGGCGAAGGAGTGTTCCCAGGCACCGTGCGGCACCGAGTACGCGGTCACGGTCACCGTCTCGTCCCGGTAGATCACACCCGGCTCGATCTCGTACGCTTTGACCTGAATGCCGGGCTCGTTCTGCGGCTGGCTGCCGTGGAGCCTGATATCGATATCCTCGGCGTAGGCCGCGAGAATATGATCGGTCATCGAGCGAATGCCGGGCGGCCCGTAGACCTCGAGAGGTTGCTCTCTTTCGAGCACCCAGGGCGTCAGGATGAGGTCGGCATAACCCGCCGTGTGGTCGGAGTGAAGGTGGGTCACAAAAAGCCGCGTCAGCCCGGGCATGTCGAGGGCCTCGATTCCGGCATTGGCGGCCGCTGCGGCGCGGCGCACCACTCCGGGCCCGCAGTCCACCAGATACGCCTGGCCGCCGGCGACCACCGCGGTTGCCGATCCCATGCGCTCGGGGTCCGGGTTCGGGGTTCCGGTGCCGAGCGTGACGACCAGGGTTGAGCTTCCGGTGGAGGAGTCGTTCGGTGTCCCCGACGCAGTGTTCTCGTCATGTGGCTGTGCGATTGATTCGGGTCTGTCTTCTGGCGGTTTCGTCACTGTAAAGGGCTGGAAATCGGCTGGCGTGCTGGAGCAGGCTCCTGCCAGAATGCACGCGACGGCCAGGTACAGTGCGACCCGTTGTGAGGATCGACCGGCGCTTTTTCGACGGTCGAGGGTGGGCGCCACCACCGACCTGGGAACAGTCATCCCCAGACCTCTGCCGGGGCCATGATCCGCTCCACCGGCCGGCCGGCGAGAAGATGTTCGTCGAAGATCTCCGAGACGTCAGCGGCCGCGACCCCTAAATACATGACGCCGTCGGGGTAGACCAGAACCGAGGGTCCGAGCTCGCACGGGCCGAGGCAGCTGGTTCGGGTGATCTTGATGCGGCCGAAGAGCTCGCGTTGCTCGAGCTGGCGCCCGAACTCCGTCACCAGGTTCTGCGAGCCGCGTTCGGTGCAGCAGGATTTCGGATGTCCGGGCGGTCGCGTGTTGGTGCAGATCAGCACATGCTTGTCGGGTTTCGGCATCAGCCTTCTCCTCGTGTCATGACAACCCGGGCGGTCGGCAGTATCTTCCGCGGCGGGCAAAGGCCGGTCCGAAATATCGTCCGTCCCCCTCAGGAGCTGGCCCGGCTGTTTCCTCCGCGTCTCCCGAGGAATCTCGAGTGGGGCGCTGAAAACCCGCGCCCGGGTCCGCTTCCGTGCCCGAATGAGTGCGCCCAATCGGTCGCGGACGCGGCCTCGGGACATTCCTCAGAATTTCCTCAGTTGCTTCCTCGGAGTCTCCCGAGGCATCGCGGGTGGGAGCTGTTTACTCGATCGAGATCAGCTCCACGTCGAAGACCAGCATTCCCTGCGGCGCACCTGGCGCCCCCTTGTAGGCCAGCTCCTCCGGAATCCAAAAGCGGCGCTTTTCTCCGGCCACCATCAGCTGGACTCCCTCGGTCCAACCGGGTATCACGCGGTTGAGCGGGAACTTGGCGGGTTGGCCGCGCATGACCGAGGAGTCGAAGAGCTTGCCGTCGGTCGTCCATCCCGAGTAGTGAACCTCGACGGTCGAAGACTTCTTCGGGTGCTGATCGCCGACACCGGGGCGAAGGACCTTCGAGGCGAGGCCGCTCGCAGTCCTTTCGGCGTCGGCCGGCGGGCCCGCGACATCCTCGGGGACCTTCGGCGGTGGCGGCGGTTGGGGTTGGTCCTGGATCCCGAGCAGCTCGACATCGAAGACCAGCATACCGGCCGGTTTTCCGGGCGCATTGTTGTAGGCCAGTTCGACGGGGATCCACAACCTGCGCTTCTCACCGACCACCATCAACGCGACTCCCTCGGTCCAGCCGGGGATGACCCTGTTGAGTGGGAAGGTCGCCGGTTGTCCGCGGCGGAGCGATGAGTCGAAGAGCTTGCCGTCGGTCGTCCAGCCGGAGTAGTGGACGGTGACGTTGTCCCAGGCGTCGGGATGCTGATCTCCGGTGCCCGCGGCGAGCACCGTCGAGCAGAGGCCGCTCCCGGTGCAGCTGGCGCTCTCGGGTGGCGCCGCCACGTCAGGCGGGGTTTCGGGGTCTTGAGCATGGACCGAAGCTACGCACAGCCCGGCAAGAACGGTGAACAAAATCCAGATCTTCATGGCGGCTACCCTATCTCGGACCCATCGATCGCACAAGTGGTTCGTTCAATTCACTCGAGAGCGATAAGATATGTCTGCTCAAAATCGACCCCGTCCCACCTGGCAGGTCGAGATTGGACGGCAAGACATGGACGTTGTTCTGCTCTCGCGATTGCAGTTCGCCCCGACCATCGCCTTCCATTACATTTTTCCGCCACTCACGATCGGTATGGGTGTGGTGCTGGTGTATCTCGAAGCTCAGCACCTGCGAACCGGAGATCCCCTGTATGAAAGGGCTGCCCGTTTTTGGACTCGGATCTTTGCGCTCAATTTTGCCATCGGTGTCGCGTCCGGAATCGTCATGGAGTTTCAATTCGGTACCAACTGGGCCGCCTACTCGCGCTTCGTGGGTGATGTCTTTGGCTCGGCCCTGGCCGCTGAAGGGATCTTCGCGTTCTTCCTCGAGTCCGGGTTCCTCGCCTTTTTTCGAGGTGACTGATACGTTGGATAGGTGAGATTTGTCCTGGAGTGGGCGCCGATGAGCTGCAAAAGGATATCCAGAATGTGGTTTCGTCCGGTACTGTCAGTGGTTGTCGTGTTCGCCCTGTCGGGGTGCAAGGACGAGCCGATTATTGTCGAGACCGCGACCGTCAGCGAGCTCGAGCAATCGCTGGCGGATCTGCGCGAACAGGTCGACCCGACCCGGCGCAAACTGTTCGAAGAGTCGCTCACCTATCTGGTTGGCGGTGACGCGTCGGTCGATGCGGAGGCGCAATCGAAATATCCGGACCTCGTCCTCGAGCTCTATCGCCCGATCGTCGGGATGACCGCCGATGAGATCATTCTCACTGCCCAGAACACGAGGCTGATCGAGGTGCAGTTGGCGGTTGCCGAGCTGGAGGAGGGCAGGGTGGCCTCCGAACAGGCGCGCAAAGACCTGGAGCCGTTTGCACTCCGAAAGAGTCGCGTTTACAAGAGGAATCGCGGTTTTCTGCAGTGGCCGGTCATCGAGCTCAGGGCGGAGAACCAGACCGAGCACAAGGTGTGGCTGGTTCATTTCAGGGCCGCACTGCTTCGACCGGGCAACGCCGAGCCGTGGCTGGTCGAGGAGTTCGACAGGCTGGTACTCAACGGCATCGGGCCGGGAGAGCGGGCACTGTGGCGGGTCGAGCCCGAGCAGGAGGAGTGGGTGACTCTCATCGATCCCCACCCCCACCTGCGATTCACTCTCGAGGTGATGCGCCTCGAGGGCCTCGGCGGGGAGGTGATCGCCGCCACCGAGTGGGGGGAGATCGAGGCGGCAAAGCTCGCCATCTATCAGCAGAAGCTGGAGATGATCCAAAAGGGCGAAAGCCTTGCTCTGGACATCGCGCCGAACGCCTGACATCTCATGACGCCAGATCAGCGCGAAAAGATCGTTTCCCCAACCCTTCTGTTCAAGGTCGTCGTCGTATTGGCAGCCGGAGCCATCGCGTCAGGGGCGATGCTCGAACCGACACTCTCGGCTCAGGTCAGGGCAGCCGTGAGCCTGGCTCTGCTTCCGCTCCTGGCGGCGGCACTCTACGCCGCATCAGGCCCGAGGAGATTGATCGATCTGGTCGATCGTTCGACGGCTCCATTGCAGAGTCTGATCGAGGGCCTGCAGGGGCGGCGGCTGACGGCCGCAATCGTTCTCGCATCCGCGTTGGGGCTCTACATCGAGCTCTTTTTGATCCGCTGGCACGCGAGCAGCTTCCAGCTCTTCGCGTACTACAAAAACGTCACGTTGATCGCGTGTTTTTTGGGACTCGGGATCGGTTTCGCGTTGGGTTCCCGCGGGCGCATCTGGCTCGCGCTCGTGGTTCCGGCTCTCGCTCTGCAGGTAGGTTTGCTGCGGCTCTTGCGGGATACGCCGCTGGCGAGTTTGCTGAACAACCCGGTGCCGGGGAACGTCGCCCTCGGTCTCAACGCGAATACCCTGATAGGAAAGGTACCGGATGCGTTGCCGGGGATACTCATCAGCTATGGATTCCTGACCCTGGTGTTCATTGCCACGGCCCTGACCTTGATACCCCTCGGTCAGATCACCGCACGCCTGATGAAGCGGCTGCCCGAGCTGCGCTCGTACGGATTGAATCTCGTCGGAAGCATTGTCGGCGTCGTCGTCTTCACCCTGCTGGCCCATTTTTGGACACCACCGACAGTGTGGTTGGTTTTGGGCGTCCTGGCAGCTCTCCCATTCCTGAGGGTCGAGCGCCGGATGGCCTTCGCCGCGATGGCGTCTACCGGTGCCGCTGTGGCGCTGCTTCTGATTCTGGGTCTGTCTTTCGAAAAACGAGAGATCTACTCCCCGTACCAGATACTGTTCGTTCAAGAACGGATCGGCGAACCTCCGATCATTCTCGTCAATCACACGTATTTCCAACGGGCGCTCGATCTCAGTGCGAGCTCGGTGGTGCTGGATCCGCAGCTCGAAAGACGGGCCCGTTACTACGAGCTCGCCTATCTGATCAAACCGGATACAGAGTCGGTTCTGGTTCTCGGCAGCGGTCTCGGAAATGATGTTGCCGCCGCCTTGAGGCGGGGGAGCTCTCGGATCGACGCGGTGGAGATCGATCCGGCGATCTACTATTTGGGGCGTCAGATCCACCCGGAACACCCCTATCTCGACAAGCGAGTGACGACCACGGTGACGGATGCCCGGCGGTTCATTCGCCGGAGCGATGAACGTTTTGACGTGATCGTTTATGGCCTCCTCGATTCGCACAGCTTGCTCTCGGCCAACACAAGCGTTCGCCTTGATTCCTTCGTCTACACGGTGGAGGCGTTCGAGGAGGCGCGGTCCCTCCTTACCGATGATGGGATCCTGGTGCTTTCGTTTTCGCTGATGTCCCAGGAACAGGGCGAGAAGCTCTACCGGATGATGAGGAAGGCCTTTGGCGGCGAACCCCCGCGAGTCCTTCTCTCGGGTTATGACCGGGGTTTTGCCTTCTTGGTCGGACCGGGTTTGCGAAACGTCAATCTCGTGGCGGTGAGCGGATTCCACGACGTCACAGAGACCTTTGCCAACCCCGAATCGACGGTCGACCTCGCGACCGACGACTGGCCCTTCTTCTATATGCCTCGGAGGACGATTCCGCTGGGCTATGGTGCGCTGATAGCGGTTCTACTGGCCGTTTCCTTCACTCTCTCCGCCCGCGTACTGCAGTCCCCCGGCCGCCTGGTTCCCTCGCTGCCGTGCTTTTTCCTCGGTGCAGGGTTCATGCTCGTCGAGACCCGGGCCATCACCGAGCTGGGGTTGCTGTACGGCAGCACCTGGCAGGTGGTGAGCGTCACGATTGTCGCCGTCCTCGTGATGGCGTTTGCCGCCAACTTGATCATCCTCAAAAAGGGGAGTCCACCGGTTGCAGTGACCTATGGGCTTCTCATTCTCTCGTTGCTTGCCGGGTTGGCGGCGGGTGCCGGAGTCTTGCGTCTACCGGGCCATCTCGAGCTGATCGTGCGTACGGCGATCATCACTCTGCCGCTGTTCTTTTCCGGATTCGCCTTCTCTTCCGAGCTTCGACGGAGTGGGGACGTGGCGGGGGCGCTCTCGTCGAATCTCCTCGGTGCGGTCTTCGGTGGCTTTTTGGAGTACGCCTCGATGCTTTTCGGTTTTCAGGCCTTGTACGTGATCGGCGGGTTGATCTACCTGCTGGCTTTTGCCACCTCGCTTCGACTTCCTGGAGCAACTCGGCGGTAATCATGTCGCACTCCCCGTTGCCCGCCGCCGCTCCTATGAAATTTCGACGTGTTGTGAGATCCAGACCTTAGGCTGCGCCGTACGCGCAATCGCCACAGGGACTTGCCAGGATCAGGGACAGAAAACCGCGGCAGCGACAGCATCCAGGGGCAGTGGCAGTTGACAGTGTCAGATTCAGAAGACAGGGACGGCGGCCGGGACAGTCGTCAGCGCCGGAAACAGTGTCATTGTCCACCAAAACGTTCTCTTCAAGAGATCGGATGGAGCAGCCGCCAGGTCATCGCGCGAACCTCGTCGAAGAGCTGAACGCTGCCTCTGGACGCTGTCCCTGATCACCGTCGCTGACGACTGTCGCTGCATCCTGTCACGGGCCACTGTCGCTGATTCCTGCTCCTGGTTGCTGTCGCTGTTGCTGCCTCGGGAATGGGAACGGGTGCGAGCACGGGCATGAACAACACCAGGACGAGCACGAATGGTACGGGCAGAAATGAACCTCGTCACGTGTTGTGCATACACGGAGGGTTTCATGACGGTACGACAACTCGATCACGTCAACATGACGGTCAGAGATTTCGACGAGACGGTCGACTGGTACGGGCGGGTCTTCGGCTTCGAACTCGTCGAGGACAAGGTGACCGACCGCGTCCGCTGGGGGGTGATCCGCTCCGGCGAGGCGATGTTGTGCATTTACGAACACGCCGACCGCGAGCACCTCGATCGTTTCGAGCTGCGAGATCACGGTTTCCACGGGATGGCTCACTTCGGGCTGCGGATCGATGATGCAGAAGCATGGCTGGAGACTGTCGAGCGGGAAAAGATCGAGATTCTGTACGACGGGGAAATCGAGTGGCTCCACTCGCGGAGCTGGTATGTCCGCGATCCGACGGGGTACGAGATCGAGGTGGTCCTGTGGGCCGACGACACCATCACCTTCGATTCGCAGCTCCTGGCGGAGGCCGCGCAGGACCGCTGACCCGGTTCCGGTTACACTGTCCCGGCGATGGTCCACGAAAAGCTCCTGCCCCGCTCCCTCAGAGAGGAACGCCACTTCAGGTGGCGCGGGGGTGAGGTCTCGCGGATCGAAGGCCTCTCCGATGCGGTCTTTGCGCTGTCGTTGACCTTGCTGGTCGTGGCGCTCGAAGTGCCGAAGGACGGGGACCAGTTGATCGACGTGTTCTGGCAGTTCCCGGCGTTCGCCCTCTGTTTCGCCTTCATGCTGTGGGTTTGGTACGAGCATTTTCTCTACCACCGGCGCTTCGGCTTCGAGGATGCGCTGACCGTCACGCTCAACGGCCTGCTGCTCTTCTTCATCGTGTTCTACGTCTTTCCGCTCAAGTTCCTGGCTTCGGCACTGATCTCGGCTCCCCTCGTCGGCGAATCGAAAGGGGTCATTTTCGGCAGTCACGGAGTTGCAGTGATGGTGTTCTACAGCGGCGGCTTTGTCGGCATCTTCACCGTCCTTGCCCTGATGTATTGGCGTGCCTGGCGGTTGCGCGACAGAATTCACCTCGATGCGGCCGAACGAGAGGCCACGCGCGGTGCTGTTCGGGGACACCTTCTCTCGGTGGCCGTCGGTCTTCTTTCGCTGACGATGGCGTTGCTGGTGCCGACCTTCCCCGCCCTGAGCGGGCTGGTCTACTTTCTGATGGGTCCGGTCCAGGGTGTCAATGGCTACCGGACGGGCAAGGCCGTGGAGCTCGCCGCGGCTTCCGGAAAGACCACGCCATCATCTTGAGCCTGCAGGGGCGCCTCAGACATCCGTGGACGGGACCTTCAGGGCCCGAGGACGGGTGGAGGCAGAGTCGGCGGCAGCGTCAGGATCAGCGACAGAAGACAGCTGCAGACGCGGCCGCTGATTTTTGACGCTGTTATCTGTTGCTGAGGACTGTCGCTGAGGGTTGTCCCTGAAGACTGCCGCTGCATTTTGTCGCCTACGGCCAGAGCCAGCCGAAGATGCCCGCGGTGAGCAGACCGTAGACCAGACCGTCGAAGACGTGCTTGAGCGTCATCCCCCAGGGTTTCATCTTCCAAACCGCATCCGAAAAATGTGCCAACGAGTAGGCCATGAAGCTCGAGCAGCCGACCACGCGAAAGACCTGGAGGTAGTGGGTGCCGGAGTCGAGCGTCCGGCTCGCCAGATAGGCCGAAAATATGCCGACCAGGATGGAGTAGGCAAACCACAGCGCGAGCTGCTTGCCCATCGCCGGGGGACCGTTGGGGTTGATGTTGGCGGTCCCCATCGGACCCGCCTTGTATTTATTCATCATCTCGGGCGTTCCCATCTCCTTCATGTCGGCGGCATAGGGGAACGCGTAGAAGCCGGGGCTGACCTTCGCGCTGCGCATCGCGTCGAGGACGGCGTCCTCGTCCGGCAGCTGACGGTATTCCGAGTTGTGGTACTTGAAGACCATGTGAATGACCGAGCTCGCGATGAAGACGGCTACCGCCGAGAGCACGATCGGGAGCCAAAGAGCTGTCAGAGAGACCATGAGAAACCCCTTTCCATTTGTGACTCAGTCTCGATTTTCTGGTCGGAAGTTATAGCAGTTGCCGCGAATGATGTCCAGGTGCTGGTCGTCAGACTCTCCTTTTTTCTCTCTCTCTGTCGTTCCAGCTTACAGGAAGAGAGAAAGAAACCGGAGCCTGGGTCAATTCTGCGAGAGCGTTAAAAAACCGATGAAGTGGGAGATGAAGGGCGGTTGCCTCATGCCATTGGGAACCGCCGCGTACCAGGTTCGCTGATAACCGTTCCTGGTCAGCCGAAGGGCGCGCAGATCCGGTGATTCCAGATACGGCCGAACCGACCACAGATTCATCGCAGCGACACCCATACCGGCCTTGACCATCTCGATGATGGCGTCGGTCGTTGGGAGCTTGAGAAGGGACATCGGAGTGATACCCGAGGGTTTGAGCACCTGTTTGTTGAACACGACCTCTTCGAACGGGATGTCATAACCGATCAGGTGTTGATCGGCAAAATGTCTGGCGCTGACGTAGGGTCGCGAGGTCCAGGGGTGGTCTTTTCGGACGACCGCGACCATTTCATCGTCGAAGAGCTTGAGATAGGCGATGCCTTTTCCGTTGTGCTTTGCGTTGACGATCGCGAGGTCGCTGGCCCCCGTTCGCAGCAGCTCGGTTGGGTCGTGTGCAGAGGGGTGATCGATTCGGACCTCGACCCGGGGAAACCGGGTCTTGAAATGCCTGAGGACGGTTGGGAGCCAGTGAAATCCGGTGTATCGGCACGCCGAAACCCGAAGGGTCCCACTCTCGCCCGAGACCATTCTCGTGATCTCGTCTCGGACCTCCTCGATCTCGCCGAGGACGACCTCCGCCGCGCCGAGCACCCGCTCCCCCGCCGGAGTCAAGACCATCCTCTTGTTGCAGCGGTCGAAAAGCTGGATCCCGAACTCGTCCTCGATCTCGCGCAGCTGGTGGCTGAGGGCCGATTGCGAGAGGAACAGCCTCTTGCCGGCGGCGGTCAGGGTGCCCTCGGCGGCGAGGGTCTGGACGAGTCTCAGGTGGCGCATCTCCATGGCGTGCTTCAGATCCTCCGGTCGATCTGTCTCACCAGAAGAAACCGCTGAGACGTGCCGCGTTTCTGCGATGCGACTCCCGGAGTCATTGTCCCCCCCGTGCTCAATACGAAAAACCGGCGAATTGGTTCAGGTTTCTCGGTTCCCGACGCTGCGCGTTAAAACGAATCCAGGCTAGAATTCTCGAGTCAGGGAAGGAACTGTCGCAAGAGGAGGAAAAATGTCGCGCTTCAGTTTTGGAGGAGGGGTGTTTTCGATTGTTGTTGCCGGCGTCTTCTCGGTGTTGGCTTCAGGGGGAATGGCCCACGCCGGCGAGGGAGGGCTCACCTTCGAGCAGATAGCCGCCCTGAGGTCGGTCGGCGACGTGGAGATGGACCCCGACGGGTCAACGATCGCCTTCACGCTCACCGTCCCGCGGCGGCCGGGCGTCGACGACGACGGCTCGTCGTGGACCGAGCTCCACGTGTATGACCAGACCCACGGCGATCGTGTCTTCGTCGGTGGGAAGGTCAAGGTCTCGAACATCCGATTCACCCCCGACGGCAGGCTGATCACCTATCTCGCCAAGCGGGGTGATGACGAGCACACCGCATTGTGGGCGATCCCGCTGTCAGGCGGAGAGTCGCGCCGGCTGCTCGCCTTCGATTCCGCGATCGAAGACTACCGGGTGTCGCCCGACGGCACCAAAGTCGCATTTGTTGCCGAGGAACCCGAGCGTGAAAATCGAAAGACCGCCGCGGAAAAAGGATACAAACAGGAGGTCTTCGAGGAGGACTGGCTGCCACAGAGGGTGTGGCTTGCCCCACTCCCGCCCTTCGAGCCGGTCGCGAAAAACCCTTCTGCCTCCGGTGTCGAG
Organism: uncultured Thermoanaerobaculia bacterium; assembly: GCA_965364305.1. Taxonomy (GTDB): domain Bacteria; phylum Acidobacteriota; class Thermoanaerobaculia; order Thermoanaerobaculales; family Sulfomarinibacteraceae; genus Sulfomarinibacter. The sequence goes on along the minus strand of CBDTWX010000019.1, from coordinate 4,376 downwards.
CCCCAGGAACCTACCGCGATGCCGTTGGATGGTTCGGCCTTCCACGTGCGATTCAGCCCGGACGGCACGCTGCTGGCCGTCGATCTGGCGCCGCGGCCCCTGGTCGACGATCGCTACATGTTTCGCCGGGTGAATATCGTCGACGCCACGACCGGCGAGGTTCGGGTTGTGATCGAGAATCCCGGCAAGCTGGGTGATTTCGATTTCAGCCCGGACGGTGAGAAGGTGGCCATGATTGCCGCTGCCGACCCCAACGATCCCGCACCGGGGCGGCTGATGGTGGCGCCGGTTTCCAACGGCGAGCTTCGGGATGTGTTGCCGGGTCTCGAGGCCCACGTCAGCTCCTTTGGCTGGCGCGATTCTGACTCGCTGGTATTCATCGCTGACGAGGGTGTGGAAACGAGGCTTGGCGAGGTTGACATCGCGACCGCCCGATCGAAAACGCACGCGGTGTCCGGCGCCACCGCTGGTGGCACCAGGGTGCCGATCATGGCCGGTCTCAGCCTCTCTGGCGACGGCCAGCGCGCTGCGGTAACGGGCGACACCCCAGAGCATCCGGACGAGGCCTATGTCGTCACGTTCGGAGGAGGTGCTGTGAAGCGCCTCTCCGACAGCAACCCCTGGCTGGCCGAGGTCGAGCTCAACCCGCAAGAGGTCATCCGCCATGAGGCCCGCGACGGGCTCGAGCTCGAGGGCCTCCTGATACGGCCGGCAGGGGCAACCTCGCCGGTGCCGCTGATCATGGTCGTCCACGGCGGGCCCGAGGGCCATCGCAGCAACGGCTGGTTGACCCGGTACTCCTCTCCGGGACAGCTGGCGGCCAGCCGGGGCTACGCGGTCTTCTATCCGAACTATCGCGGCAGCACCGGGCGGGGCGTTGCCTTTTCGAAGCTCGGCCAGGGCGACGCGGCCGGCGCCGAGTTCGACGACCTCATCGATGCGGTGGACGCCCTGGTGGCGAGCGGAATCGTGGACAACGATCGGGTTGGGATCACCGGTGGTTCGTACGGTGGCTACGCTACGGCCTGGTGCGGCACCCGATATACTGAACGGTTCCGCGCCGGGGTCATGTTTGTCGGCATCAGCAACAAGGTGAGCAAGGGCATGACGACCGAGATCCCGGTCGAGGACAGGATGGTCCACACCCTCTTCGAGCCCTACACGAGGTGGCAGTTCAGCCTCGAACGGAGCCCGCTCTTCTACGTGGAGCAGGGGCGGACCCCGATGTTGATCGCCGGCGGCACCTCGGACTCGAGGGTCCACCCGTCGCAGAGCCTGCAGTTTTACCGGGCGCTCAAGCTGATCGGCAAGACGCCGGTTCGCTACGTTCGCTACCCGGGCGAGAAGCACGGCAATTCGAAGGCAGCCGCGCGGGACGATTACGCCCGCCGGCTCATGCGCTGGATGGACCACTTCGTCATGAACGGCGAGACCGAGCTGCCGCCATGGGAGCTCGACTACGGGCGGGCCGACGACAACGGCGACGACGACAGTCAGTCGTAGCCACGTCGGCACGTCGCGCCCGATCGGAGCGGACTTTGCGGGGGGCATCATGATTTCTATGCCGTCGACCCCGAGAACGCAGCGAATTCACCGATCGTCGATCTCGAGCTGGCGCCGCGCGGCATGGATGGCAGGGTCCGTTACCAGGGGGACTTCCTTCTTCTCAAGCCGCTGGATCTCGCGAAGGGAAACCGCCGTCTGCTCTGCGACGTCAACAACCGCGATGACGATGCCGATAACGGTAACGATAACGGCCTCGGGCCGAATCAACCCGACCCGATCTCGGTGACCCTCCCCGCGAGGTAGGCGATGATGTCGGTCGCTTCGTGGCGCGGTCTCCCGCCAACGACGAGACAGGGTGCCTGGCCCTTGCCCGCGATGGCGACCAAATCGTAGAGAGCTCCCTCATTCTCGCTCACGTTGTGCACCGGAATCGAGTCGATGTGAAGGTTGCTCAGAGCGGCCATCGCGTTGGTTGAGAACATACAGTTCGACCGGATGAACAGGGCGGTGTCCTCCTCGAGCCCCGGCGCGGGAGGCAATGTCTCCAGCGTGTTCTCGTGGGCTTCGTTGATCTCCTCGCAGAGGGTGGCGAGTTCGTTGATGTCCCGTTTCCCGTCCGGGGTCACTGACGAGGCGTGGCGCACGATTCCATCGGCATCGATGATCACGGTCGCACGGTCGGTGATGCCTATCTGCTCGAGATAGAGACCGTACGAAGCCGCCAGGGCACCCTTGGGATGGAAATCTGCGAGCAGGGGAAACGAGATGCCGCCGAGGTTCATCGCCCAGTTGGCGTGGCAGTAAATCGAGTCGACGCTGACACCCAGGACCTGGGTGTTGGCGGCGCGGAAGCGAGCGAGAGAGGCCTCCACGCCGGGAACCTCGGTGCTTCATGTTGGCGTGAAATCGAGAGGGTAGAAGAGCAGCATGACGTGCCGCCGGCCGGCGAACTGATCGAGACCGATCTTTCGTGAGAACTGGTCCTCGAGCTCAAAACCTGGTGCCGTTTCTCCAACTGCAATCATGACCACCTCCCGGCTGGCTGGACCCGCGCATTGTAACGCGGGCCGGATGACACTGCACCTGCCGACGCCACTCGGAGTGATGACCTCGGCCACGGTGATCGATTCCGGAACCGGCGACGGGGCGACCATCCCGATGAAACGGTAAACGGTCGACCATCAATCAATTTGCGGGCGGCAGCTGGGGCTGCCGCCCGTTTTTTCCGTGCTATGACATCACCATGAGTATTTCGAATGCGTCCTCGGGCGAGGGCCAGAGTGAGATCGCGTTGTGACGACTCCCGGTCCGTTATTGAAAGCCGCCACCCTCGGGTTCCTGACGTTCATCTGGGGAACTACGTGGGCCGCTATCACGATCTCACTTCGCGGCATCCCACCCTTTACCGGGGTGGCGCTTCGCTTTGCGATCGCGGCGGCGCTTCTCGTCGTCTACGCCCGCATCATGGGTATCTCGCTGGCGCCACTCGATCGCCGGGAGAAGCGACTCCGGGTCCTCCATGCGCTGCTGACCTTCTGCGGGTCCTACGGCGTTGTCTTTTGGGCCGAGCAGTGGGTCCCGTCGGGCCTTGCGTCAGTGCTCTTTGCGACATTCCCGCTCCTGGTTGCCGCGATGGCGCACTTTGTGATTCCCGATGAGCGGATGTCGACACCGGTGCTCGTCGGCAGTGTGATGGGGCTCGCCGGCATCGGCGTGATCTTCGCAGAGGACTTCGCCCTCCTGGGCGGTGTGATGGTCGCCGTGGGGTCGGTCGTGATGCTGATCTCACCGATTGTCGCGGCCGTGGTGAGCGTGGCGGTAAAACGATGGGGCTCCGGGATGCACCCGGTGTCCTTCAACGCCGTTGCGATGCTCTATGCAGCCGTCATCATGGGCGCGGTCGCGGCGATTGCCGAACGCCATCGTCCGGTGGCCTTCGATCTCGGTCCGGTTGCGGCTCTGCTCTACATGGCGACTGCCGGTACCGCGATCACCTTCCCTCTCTATTTCTGGCTGCTCGAACACATGGAGGCGCGGCAGGTGGCCCTGATCGGTTACGGCACACCGGTGGTGGCTTTGTTCCTCGGCGTGTTCATGATGAACGAACCGATCACTGCCCGAATCCTCATCGGATCGTCTATGGTAGTCATTGGGGTCGCCGTTGCTTCGAGCGCACGGCGTTGAAGGGTAGACGAGAGTGGTGAGTAGCCAGAAGGTCAAAGGATCCGTTCTGAAATCGCGGCTCGCATTTGTCGAGCAGCGGTTCGGTCACGAGGGTCTCCAGAAGGTCATGAAAAGCCTCGACCCCGAGGATCGCAGAGCCCTCGAGAATGTGCTCCCGGTGGCGTGGCTCGATTTCGAGTTCGGAAGACGCCTCGACGACGCCATCGTACGGGTGCTGGGTGGTGGACGGGTTGAGGTCTTCGAACGGTTGGGCGAAGCCTCGGCCGAGGCAAATCTGACCTCGGTTCACAGCGCCTTCCTCGCGCCAGGACACCCGCACGCCTTCCTCGAAAAGGCGCCGCAGATCTACAACATGTACTACCAGACCGGGCGGCGTGAGTACGAGAAGACAGGTGACAAGGAAGGTGTGTTGACCACCTTCGAGGCCGAGACCTTTTCGAAACCGGATTGTCTGACGGTCATCGGGTGGTACAGGAGGGCCCTCGAGATGTGCGGCGCGAAGAATCCGAGGATCGTAGAAGAGGAGTGCCGCGCCCGCGGCGGAGAGGTCTGCCGCTACCGGGTGAGTTGGTCCTAGCCCAGCCGCCCGCCCTCCGTTCACAACGTTGAAACTTTAATCGTTTGAATTTTCGGCTCATCCGGGAAAACGTGAGGTCGCGAGAGGTGGAGAGACAGCGATCAGGGGC
>CBDTWX010000018.1:0-22020 GCA_965364305.1 uncultured Thermoanaerobaculia bacterium | reverse complement strand
GGCGAGAGGACGCCCTGCCGGAGGCGCCGTCGCGGATTCCGGGCCCCGAGACGCTCGCGAGATCCTCACAGCTCGGGGGGCGAATCCTGGACGCTCTCCGGAAAATGTCCGAGCCGCATCGCAGCGTGGTCATCCTGCGCGAGATTCAGGGTCTTTCCTACCAGGAGATCGGCGAGGCGCTGGAGATGCCGTTGAGCAACGTCCGCGTCACGCTGCATCGCGGGAGGCGAAGGCTTCGAGAAAAGCTCAGGGAGGTGCGGAGTCATGTCGCGGCGGGTTGATTCGGATTTCTCCCTTTATTCCAAAAGGACGGCCAATCATGGCTTTTGATTGCGTCGACGTCCTCGATCGGCTCGATGCGTGGATCGACGGAGACCTGGAGGCGAGCGAGGCCGCCAGGGTGAAGGCGCACGTCGACGGTTGCTCGGGCTGCCGTGAGGAGCGACAGTCGGCCGAGGAGATCCGCGCCGAGCTGCGAGGGATGCCGGAGCTCGATCCGCCCGAACGGGTGTTGGCACTCGTTCGCAACAGGCGTCCCATCGCGAAGAAGTGGCCTGGCGCCTTCAATTTCCCGTTGACCCTGCGCCCGGTGCAGGCGGCGATCGCGATGGCGGCTGCTGCGATTCTGCTCGCGGTGGCCGTTCCGTGGGGTGGTCGCTCTGGTTCGCCCTACACCGATCTCGAAATCCGTCGAGCGCAGGCCGAGACCCGGCTCGCGTTGGCGTACGTCGGTGACGCTGCTCGCCGCGCCGAGCGGGGGGTTCGAAAGAAAGTGTTGGACGAAAGAGATTTCCCGGCGACCGTGCGTGAAATCTCGCGGACATTATCTTGGGCCGGTGAAACGGGGGCCGCGCAACCTACGGTTTCCCCTTCACCAACGAACACATCGAAAGGAAGTTGAAGATGCGGACGAAATGGATGGTTCTCTGTACCTTTGCCCTGTTGGCCGGCGGAGGTGCAGCCGCCCAGTCGGTCACGTCTCACCCGGGCTACTTCGCGATCGAGGAGATGGGCATCCTCGCCAAGGGAGATCTCGAGGTCGATGTCGACCTCCAGGGTGCGATGCTGCAGGTGGCGGCGGGCGCGATGGAGGGCGACGACGTCGGTGATGACTCGAATTTTGCCCAGCTGGTCTCCAGCCTCGAGCGTGTGCGGGTCCAGGTCGGCAAGCCGAGCGGGGCCGACAAATCGACCATCGCCCACGCCATGGACGACGCGAGGGCACGTCTGGAGAGCTCGAACTGGGATCGCATCCTCAGCGTCGAAGAGGATGAGGAACAGGTCTATGTCTACGCCACCGAGAGCGGCGGCAGGATCCTCGGGGTCACGGTACTGGTCAACGATGGGTCCGAGGAGATCGTGGTGGTCAACATCGTTGGCGATATCGATCCGGTCGCCCTCGGGCGTGTCCTCGCTGGAATGGACGAGATACCGAATCTCGAGGGCTTCATGAGCTCGGTTGAATGAGTAGCCGATTTCGAAATCATTGAGGAATAGAGACGGCGAGGGTCTACCGGACCCTTGCCTTCTTTTGCTTGTGCGCCGCTACGGCTGCCGGCGCAGGGTGCGTCAGCGGGGGAGGACCACGTGCGGCACGGGTTGCTGCGTCGATCGAGGCCGGGTCAGGGTGAAGATCCGCCGGATACGAGTGTCTGACGCTGCGGACTGCCGATGCCGGACGAGTCGTCGATCAGCACCTGGCGATCGGTGAGGGTTACGACGGTATAGACTCCGTCATCGATTTCCAGTGCAGCCGGTTTGCCGCCGCCCGCCCACGGTTCGTCCGAGAGATTGACCGAGGTCAAGAAGACCCGATTGTCGAATCGAGCGCAAATCTGCTGCTCCTTGCCGTTCGACTGGCCGGTGACCATGCGTTTGATTCCTACACTGTCAAGGATCTCCGCCATCTCGGCCCGGTGCTCGTCTTCGGTCCACTTCGAGGGTCCTCTGAACCAGAGCGGACCCGTTTCGTCCAGCACCAGCCACGAGCCGGCACCGGTGAGGTCGTCGAGCTGCGCGGCGCGCACGGCTCGGGGGTTGCGGGTGGTGCGTTTCGACGGTTTGAGGGCGTTCACGTACTCGACCTCGTCCTTGACAACGTCGACCATCTCACGGACCGATGTTGTAGGGAGGCACAGCCCCTCGGCCGCCATCGCATCGCGGGCGTTGTCGAAGTATGCGATTTCCTCCGCGGCCTGCCGGTTCATGGCCTCGATGTCGGTGCCTTTCATCTCCGGGCTGATTCCGCCGTGGACGTACAGCACGTCGTCGATCTCGACGGCCACGGGGAGGGTGCGCAGCCACTTGCCGTAGACGCCGTCCGGAAGCATTGACTCGACGTACTCGACCCAGCCCAGGGGATGGGCGGCCATCCACTCGACCTCGAAGTCTTCGTTGGCGATGAACTCGGGGCCGCCAAGCTCTTTGGCGCGTCGCTGTCGCCACAGCACGTAGTGGTCAAATGCCTGCCGCTGGCGGGCTTCGGCGTCGGGACCGGCAAACTGTCCGTAGGTCATGTAGTTGACGGAACCCAGCTCACCGACGATGTTCATGATTTCGTGGTTGCCCATCAGAACCACCACTTGCCCACCGACCGCGGCCGCTTCCTTCTGAAGTCTCATGAACAGGTCGAGGGTGGAGCGTAGGTTTTCGCCGCCGTCCATCAGATCGCCGGTCTGGACGAGGATCGTATCGCCTCCGGACCAGTGTGTTTGTTCGTCGATGAGGCTCAGACCACGCAGCAGCGAGGTCACGGCGTTGGCGGCGCACTGAACCTCGCCGATGGCGACGACTCGGGCCGGGTCAGCGGGCGTCCCTCCATCGGCTCTGGAGAACGGCGCAACACACAATGCGACCGCGGTGAGTGTGGCGAGGGGAGAGGGGCGGAATCGCAGACCCTGGATCATCGTAGTGACCTCCATGGGGGGTTGGTGTCAGGACGACGAGTGAAATCGCCTCTGCATGCCGTTTCATACGAAAAACGGTCAAAATCGTTGCATGTGGCTCCGGCGATTCGTTCGAGACATCCGAGGTGCGCATAATATCTGGGGCAAGGCGTGCCGAGCGTCGAGAGGTGGTTTCATGAAAAAGGCGATCGAAACTGTGGGGCTGCGCAGGACCTTTGGTGAGGTGGCGGCGGTTGACGGGCTCGATCTCACCGTGGATGTCGGCACCTTCTTCGGTTTTTTGGGTCCAAACGGGGCCGGCAAATCGACCACCATCAAGATGCTCACCGGTCTTCTGGGGCCGAGTGCCGGCTCGGCCAGGATCCTCGGCCACGATGTGACGACCGAGTCGGTCGATGCCAAACGCCTGATCGGAGTCGTCCCGGAGGAGTCGGCGCTCTTCGAGCGGCTGACCGGGCCCGAGTACCTGCGATTCGTGGGGCGGATGTACCGCATGCCGAAAGCTGTCATCGGGGCCCGGACCGAGGAGCTCCTCGAGCTCATGGGTCTTTCCGACGACACCCGCAAGCTGATCATCGATTACAGCCACGGCATGCGGAAGAAGCTCTCTCTCTGCGCCGCGGTCATTCACGAGCCTCAGGTCCTGTTCCTCGACGAGCCCTTCGAGGGAATCGACGCCATTTCATCGCGGCTCGTTCGTTCGGTGCTCAATCAGCTGGTGGCGACCGGAGTCACGATCTTTCTCACCTCGCACATCCTCGAGATTGTCGAGAAGCTGTGCACCCACGTAGCCATCATCCATGAGGGTCGATTAGTTGCCGACGGACCTTTGGAAAATCTGCGCGAAGGACTGGCGACAGCGGAAGGCGACTCTGGACGCACGAGCCTCGAAGCCCTTTTCCTGTCCCTGGTGGGGGGTGACCTTCTCGAGGAGGGCCGCCTCTCCTGGCTGGTGTGAAGGGTATGGACCGATTGAAGATCCTCATCTGGCTCAAATTCAAGTTGTGGCGGAATGGTCTGCGCTCGGGTGCTAGGGCAACGGACACCGCGGTCTCCGTCATCGTGACGCTTCTTGGCGGGGTGGTGTCGCTCGCCCTCGCCGCTGGCCTTGGTGCTGTCACTTATCTCGCCCTCCGAGACGTCGAATCAGATGTTCACACGGTGGGTTTGCTCGTCGTCTTCTGGTTCCTGGCCTTTCTCGCGGTGGTGGTGCCGATCTTCTTCGGGATAGGACAACCGGCGGTCCCGGTCGGCCGGCTCTCGGTTTTCCCACTGAGCACAGTGGGGCTTTATCGGATCTCGCTCGCTGCATCGATCACCAACTCGAGTCACGTTTTTTGGTACCCGATCCTGGTTGCCGTGTCCTTCACTGCGATCGTCATCAACGGTGTCCCGTCGGTCCCCTGGTTGGCCGTCGTCATCGCGTTGTCGCTCTGTCTCATCGTGTGGTGCAACACCCTTCTATTGGCGATTCAGAGAATCCTCAGCGGGCGCAACATCCGAGAGGTAGCGGTGCTGGTGGGGCTCGCGCTTCTGGTCACGGTGTCGATGATCCCGGCACTTCTCGAGTCGCAGGATATCGAGCCAGACGCGAGCTGGTTCCAGCTTCCAGATGGTGTCGAAACGGTCGCGAAGACCGCTGCATCGATCTTTCCGCCTTCGATCGCCTCGTCGGCGGTGGTCGCCGGTCTGGAGGGCGAAAAAGGCGGCGTCCTGGTCGGGCTCATGTGGCTGGGTCTTTGGACTGCGGCGGGGATGACGCTGGGATACCTGGTGCTCAGCAGAAGCCTGCTCGGCGGCCGCATGCCCTCCGGAGGAAGGCTGACCGGATCGAAAGCTGAGGGAAACCGCGGCGGGAGCCTATTCACGGTCGACCACCTTTCATGGATTCCGGTCGAGTCTCGTGCGATCGCGGCCAAAGAACTGCAGTATCTCCTCCGCAGCACGGTGGGCAAGTTCAACATCGTCATCATGCCCATCTTCGTGATTGTCATGGCGCTGGTGGTGGCGCGTGACCTGACCGCGCCGATCCTAGGTCTCGATCGGTCAAGCCTGGTGTTCGTTGGCGTCATGGTCTACGCCTCGATGTTTTCCAACAACTTCCTCTACAACGCGTTCGCCTGGGACGGCGCCGGCGTGCGTTCGTACTTCATCAACCCCGTTGCGCCGGATGGCGTGATCCTGGGTAAGAACGTAGGGTTGTGGCTGTACAACGTGGTGCTGGCTTTCGAGTGCGTGATCAGTTACTGCATCGTCGCCGGTGTGCCGTCTCCGCCGATCGTCCTCAGCGGGTTCATCGCTTTCGCTGCCTCGTTGGTGTCGTCGACCATCGCCGGCAACTTCGTTTCTGCCTCCATGCCCGTGGCGCGAGACATCTCCAAGATCACCAATTCACCCTCGCAAACAGGGGTCTTGGCTTCCTTCGGAATGCTCCTGGTCAACGCGCTGCTGATTGGAGGTCTGATGGCCATCCCGGCTCTCCTCGGTGTCGCGTGGCTTGGTCCCGTCCTGCTTGCAGTCTTCCTCGCAGCCGTGATCACGGCGTACCGGGTCTTCTTGCACCCTGCCGCGCGTCTGCTGCTTCAACGACGCGAAGCGCTCATCGAGGCCGTCCAAACCTCGAATTAGGGGTCATGGACGTTAGAATGGTGGCGGAAGGATGGGTGGGATGATCTGCAGAACAGCGGAGCGAGTCATTTTTTCGGCGCTCCTGGCGGTGTCGATTGTTGCGTCTGCGTCTTCCGGGAGGTGCGGCTTCGCAGGGCAGGAGGCTCCGGTTGCCCTCGACGAGCTCAGATTGGGTCTTGGGGCGATGGAGAAGGGCGAGTTCGAGTCCGCTCTCGGCCACTATGGTCGTGCACTCGAGAGCGCAGGAGTCGACGAACTCCGATTTCAGGCCCATCTGGGGATGGGCTCCGCGTATGCGGCGACCGATCGATTGGACGATGCCGCCGACGCCTACCGAGCTGCGCTCGAGATCAGGCCGGGCCACGCTGCGGCGATGTACTCCTTGGGTCTGGTGACCAAAGACCAGGGTCGCTACGAGGAGGCGGCACAGCTCTTCGCGAGCGCTGCTGTCCGAGACCCGGGGTTTGGCGAAGCTCTGGTGGAGCTCGGGATTGTGTACGAACACCTCGGCCGTCACGGAGATGCCGTGAATGGGTGCCGCCGAGCCGTGACAGCACTTGAAGATGACGAGGCAGCGCTGCTCTGCATCGCTGTGGCCAACTTCCACATGGGAAAATATTCGGAGGCAATCGGCATTTTCGAATCCGTTGTCGAGAGCAACCCGGCGAACGCCCGCGCGCGTTACGGCCTCGGCCTCGCGAAGCTCTCCAACGGAGATCGCGACGGCGCGATCGCCGAGGTCGGAAAGATGAACAAGCTCAACCCCGAGCTCGCCAACCTTCTCTACGAGAAGATCTTCCCGCCAGAGTGAGCTACGCGGAACGCTCGGCGACCAGATTCTCGATCTGGGCAAGGGTCTTGTCGAGGCGCTTTTTGACGTACCAGGTGGATCGGCGGCGCCGGCCGTGAAGATCCACAGACTCCCAGAGGTCTCGCGGCTCCTCGAGCACCTCGGTGCGCAGCCGCAGACCGTGCCTTTCCAGGATCGGTCCCACGCGGTCGCGGTTGCGCCACAGCTTGCTTCGGATGGCCTGATAGGCGTGCTCACAAACTGCCTTGCGGTTGGAAAACGAGAATACGTTGGTGAAGAACATGTTGTAGTCGTCGCGTTGGGGTTCGAAGACCAGTACGTCCCGGTCGGTGTACCGGGTTTCGTATGCGGCCAGGCCCGCCCCCATGCGCGAGTGAACGAGGGTGCGAAAGGTCTGAGCGAGCACCGTCGGCAGCCCGCGGTCGACGAGCTGGCCTCGTCGCATCACGCCGAGCTCGACCGAGCGAAAGGTATCGACGGGCACGATGGGATTTACGCACAGTACGAGCTCGGCGCCTTCGTCGAGGGCAACCGACGCGTGAACGGTTTTCAGGAGGACGCCGTCAACGTAGTGACGCCCGTCGATCATCACTGGCGGGTAAAGACCGGGCAGTGCAGTTGAAGCCTGGACCGCGGTCGATATCGGTACGTGATCGAGACCGGGTTCGCCAAATCGTACGGGGCGCCCGGAGTCGAGATCGGTGGCCACCAGGACGAGTTTTCTGCGGAGCCGTCGAAAATCGTCGGTCCGACCGTACATGCTGAAGATTTTCTTGAGATACGAGCGAATCGGTTCATTTTTGAAGATACCCACCGGCAGCGCACGAGAGAGCCGGGTCATCGGTTCAAAGAGGCTGGTGTCGGTCGGGTGTCGGACCATCTCCCACACCGCTTCGGCAAGAAGACGCGGCACCTTGAGACCGCTGCGGACGAAGCGACTGAGAGCCGGGGTGAGGAAGTTCTCGGGCACGAAAGGGTGCTCTCCGGGTTCGTGTTTGACGATGGCCCGGCACATCTGGGCGGTCGAAAGGTCATTGGCCAGACAGGCGGTGATAAAGGCGCCGGCGCTGACTCCGACATAGATATCGAGGTCGTTGAAATCGATGCCCTCGATGCACTCGTCCAGCGCCCGCACGGCGCCGATCTCGTAAATGGATCCCTCGGGTCCGCCTCCGGCCAGCGCGAGACCAATTTTTGCGCGGGATCGGGAAGATTCGATCATCTTGGCGTCCCCTTCGATCTACCGGCGATTCCGGGTTCATCGTCGCGGCGTTGCTGAACCGGCTGTCCACGGGATGCCGTCATGGGTTGCCCGTAGGAGCGGTCGTTCAGGACGGTTTCTTCTTTTCCTGAGGTTCAGTCCGATCGGTATCGATCGATGCCAGCGAGGCCTCGAGGTCCTCGAGACGCTGCCGGAGACGGCCCATTTCTTCCCGCGCTCGCCGTACCGGGCCGATGCGATCGATGGAAGCTTGAACCAGGCGGTCCATTCGAGTCTGGAGCTGTTCGACGCCTGACGAGACGGCCTGTTCGCCGATTCGGATGAGCTCGTGGAGCAGCTCGTTCGGGAGCAGGGCGGTTCCTTTCCGACCCTCTTCCGAAATGATCTGGGTCAGGGTCTGCGATGTGACGTCGTCCGTCGTCTTGTTGTCGATCACCCGTATCTGCTGGCCTGCGCGGATCCAGCCCGCAAGCTCGTCGAGAGAGACATAGCGACTCTCCTCGGTGTCGTAGAGCTTACGGCTGCCGTACCGTTTGATGAGTCGGATCATGGTCTGTCTCCACTGCCGCGGTCTTCTATGATGCGGCGTCACTCACCCTGTGTACCGCAGTGCGGCAACCATGTCAAGTTTGCCGCCATAGGTCAACCTCGGCCATGAGTGGGCAAGGTATTGAGATAGTTGGGGATGGTCAGACGATGGCGACAAGCTGCTGGCGCCGGTCTGCACGCTCATCCACTGTCAACGGCGGATTGAAAAATGCCGCGATGCGGCAATTCCCATCAATCGACAAATGGTTCCGGTCGCCCGACTCCATATCCCTGGGCATAGTCGACGCCGATCTCCCTGAGGGCGGCCTCGATTTCGCTGTCTTCGACCCACTCGCCGATGGTCTGGATGCCCATCGACTCGCCGATGCGGTGAATCGCGGCCACCATTTCGCGCTGGATCGGATCTCGGGCAATCTCCCGTACCAGCTCTCCGTCGATCTTGAGAAACTCGACGTCGAGGGTCTTGAGATACCTGAACGATGACAGACCACTGCCGAAGTCATCAAGAACGAATCGGCACCCGCAGTCTCGCAGGGCGCTGATGAAGTCGAGTGCGACCGATAGATTCGAGATTGCTGCGGTCTCGGTGATCTCGAACATCACCCGCCGCGCGGGAATTCGGAATCGTTCCAGTCCTTCGAGGATCAGTTTCTTGAGCTCGCTGTTGCCAAAGCTCTGGCCCGAGAGGTTGATCGTGAACGTGGCCGACAGGTGCTCCGAGGAAGAGTTCAAATTTCCGATCGTGTCGAGCGCCGCGCCGACGACCCAGAGGTCGATCACCGGCATCATCCGATAGCGCTCGGCGGCGCCGATGAACTGGCTTGGGGCGACGATGGCGCCGTGAACGTCAACCAGCCGGAGCAGGAGCTCGTGGAACTCGGGCTCGGAGGTATCTTTCAGGGGACGTATCGGCTGCCTGAAGAGCCGAAACCGGTTCTCATCCAGGGCACGGTTGATGTGCTCGATCCACCTCATCTCGGTATGCCGGACTGTGACTGCCGTGTCGTCGATCCGGCTGACGTGGATCTGATTGCGCCCCCGATCCTTGGCGACGTAGCACGCAGAGTCAGCTGCGCTCAGGAGCTGCGCGAGGTTCCCTCGGCCGCTGGAAATTGGAACGATGCCGATGCTGGCGGCGATCTCGAAGACCCGATCCTCCCACAGAAAGCGGTATTGTCGGACCGCATCGATGACCTTGTGCGCCTTGTGTTCCGCCTCTTGGAGGTCGCAGTCGGCCAAAAGAACACCAAACTCGTCGCCCCCGAGGCGGGCGAGGGTGTCGCCTTCCTGGATAACGGCATCGAGGACGGATGTGATCTGCCGCAACAGCTGGTCGCCGACGCTATGGCCACAGGTGTCGTTGACGACCTTGAACTCGTCGAGATCCAGGTAGCAGAGGGCAAACTGTCGGTGGCTGTTGGTAGAGATCTCGATCGCGTCGGCGAGGCGACGCTCGAACTCGCGACGGTTGATCAGGCCGGTCAAGGGGTCATGGGTTGCGAGGTGCGTCATCCGCTGCTGCAGAGCACGGAGCTGGGTGACCTCGGTGATGACCAGTACGGCGCCGATGAGCTCCCCGGCGTCTCCAAAGATCGGCGCCGCATTCTCGCGCACCGAAACCTCGGAGCCGTCGAGTCGCGCGAAGGTCGAAGCCCCGGCCGGTTCCACCACGCGCCTGTCGGCAAGACACTGCTCGACAACATTGGTACGGATCTCGCCCGTTTCGATGTTGATCACCTGATAGAACCTGGACAGTGGTTGTCCCCGGACCTGGGACTGCTTGTGACCGATCAGCTTTTCGGCCGACGGGTTGAGGTAATCGATGCGCCCCCGGCTGTCGGTGCGGATGACGCCGTCACTGATCGATGCCAAGGTGACCTGCGCATGTTCCTTTTCGCGCTGGAGCGCGTGTTGCGCGCGTTTCAGCTCGGTGATGTCGGCCGAGACTCCGATGACCCGCGATACCCGTCCGTTGGCGTCAAAGATGACCTGGCCTTGAACCATTGCCCACAAGGTTCCGCGTTCCGGATGTTGGATTCGGTGCTCGACGATGTAGGGCTCGCCGGTCTTGGAGACCTCACGAAAAGTCGCGCGAACTCGCTGCAGGTCCTCTTCGGGAACGAACGTGAGGAGCCCGGCGCCGTGCTGCGGGACCTGGTCGGCATCGATTCCGAAAATTTCCGCAGTGGAACCAGAGAAGATGATCTCGTCGGTGTCGGGATGCCACTCCCAGGCGACGCTATGTCCGGCCCTTACGGCGAGCTCGAGCCACTCTCGGCTGGCCGCCAACTCGAGCTCGATTCGCAGGCGGCGGGTCGCCGAACCGAGGATCTCAGCGGCCCCGCGGAAGAAACCGAGGTGCTCGGTTTCCCAGCCGGCGTTCCGGCCCACGGTGGCGAAGCAGGCAACCGCTCGGAGTCGACCGTCCGACAGCAACGGGACGTACACGATCGATTTGAGACCTTGCGCCTCGAGCTCCGCCCTGGCTGCTTCCGGCAGCTCAGCCACCGCAGGAATATGGACCATTTCGCGACGGCTCAATCTGTCATACAGCCAGCTCAAATCCTCCATCGATGACTCTTTGGACCGCGCCGCATCCCACCCGATGTCGTCAGCTGAAAATGTGTGCACGGCGGTGACCGCGAGCTCGTCGCGACTCACCTCGTAGAGAACAGCGCGTTCTCCGCCAGTTGCCTCGCAGATGCTGCGCAACGCGCTGACGATCCCGTCCGGGAGATCCGTCGCTTCGATTCTCAAGAAGTGATGGGAGATGCTGGTCAGCAGGCGGTCGTACTGAGGACCCCGTTCGAGGGCCTGATCAACAGGATGCGATTCAAAGGTGCTCACTTCGGAGATTGTCCCATCGACTGTCCAAAGGCGGTCAGTTGCGGTTTTTGGCCTCGATTGCGTAACGTGGATACCAAGACGACGCTCGCCCCCCGATCTATCAATTGTACCTCCAGTGCCGAGCGGATCAGGGATTTGTTATGTTCCGACTGTGAAAGATGTGCAATTCCCAGATCTCCGGTCCTTTCTCAATCAACTCGAGGGTGACCGCGATCTTCGGATCGTCGCGGCGCCGGTGAGCCCCCGTCTCGAGGCCGCGGAGATCCACCGCCGGGTCGTTGCCGCTGGTGGACCGGCGTTGCTCTTCACCGGCATCACGGGCAGCGATTTCCCGCTGGCGACGAATCTCTTCGGTACCGCTCGAAGGGCTGAGATGGCCTTTGGGAGGCGCCCCGCTCGGCTGATCCGCCGCGCCGTCGATTTTGCGCAGAGCGCGTTTCCACCGAGTATCGGCAAGCTCTGGTCGGCACGTGATCTCGTGACTGCAGGGCTCCGGCTGGGCACGCGACGAGCTTCTGTGGGGCCGGTTCGCGAGGTCCAGACAGATTCCGTAAATCTCGGTCGGTTGCCCGTCATCACCTCGTGGCCGGAGGACGGGGGGCCCTTCCTGACCCTTCCGCTCGTCTACACCGAGGATCCCGACGGGGCCGGTCACAACCTCGGCATCTATCGCATGCAGGTTCACGACCAGAAGACCACGGGCATGCACTGGCAGATCGGCAAGGGTGGAGGGTTCCACCACGCCCTGGCGGTTGCGAGGGACCGCGATCTCCCGGTGAGCGTTTTCCTCGGCGGTCCCCCGGCGCTCACTCTGGCGGCGGTGGCGCCACTCCCGGAGAGCGTGCCCGAGCTCGTGCTCGGGTCGTTGCTCGCTGGCCGCCGAATCCGCCGGTGCCACGGGCCTGGACCTCACCCGTTGCTTGCCGATGCCGAAATCGCATTGACCGGTCACGTGGCGGCGCACGAAACCCGGCCGGAAGGCCCATTCGGTGATCACTACGGCTACTACTCGCTCCGTCACGAGTATCCGGTCTTTCACGTCGAGTACATGAGCCATCGGCGGGACGCCATCTACCCCGCAACAGTGGTCGGCAAGCCGCGTCAGGAGGATTTCTTTATCGGAGACCTCCTGCAGGAGCTGTTGGCGCCGCTTTTCCCAATCGTGATGCCGGCGGTAGAGTCGCTATGGTCCTACGGCGAGACCGGTTACCACTCGCTGGCAGCGGCGGTGGTCCGCCAACGTTATCGGCGTGAGGCAATGGCGTCGGCCTTTCGTATTCTCGGCGAGGGCCAGCTCAGCCTCACCAAGTTCCTCCTGGTCACCGACCGCACCGTCGATCTCAAGGACTTTCCACGCACTCTCGAGCACGTTCTCGAACGGACACGGCCCGAAACCGATCTCTATGTTTTCTCACACCTTTCCATGGACACCCTGGATTACACGGGGCCGGAGGTCAATCTGGGATCGAAGGGCGTCCTGCTCGGTCTCGGTGACCCCGTCCGTTCGCTGCCGCGCGAGTTCCAGTCAGCCAATCTGCCGCAGGGCGTGAGGAAGGTCAGTCCGTTCTGCGGCGGTTGTCTGGTTGTCGGCGGTCCCAGCTGGCGGGCCGAACCGGATGCCGGCCGTCGGCTCGCCGCACACGCGACCTTCTCGGACTGGCCGTTGATGGTGCTGACCGACGACGTGGAACGAGCGGTCGCCAGCCCGATGAATTTTCTGTGGACCACCTTCACCCGATTCGAGCCCGCTGCCGACATCCACTCCGCGGTCACCGACGTCAAACGTCATCATCTGTCCTACACGCCGCCGATCCTGATTGACGCCCGCATGAAGCCCCCATACCCTGCCGAGCTCTTCTGTGATCCGGAGACCGCTGATCTCGTCACGCGACGATGGAGTGAGTACTTCCCCGACGGCGGCGTCGAGATGGGCGACTCCGACCGTGCGCATCTCGACTAGGAGATTTCGGTAGGATCTTTGGCGGAGGTGAGAATGAAAAAAACCGCGTTTCTTCTGCTCATGTTGCTTCTCGTGATGCCGATTCTGGCCTTTGGCCAGCAGGTCGACGACACTCCCGGGGCCGGTGGCGACAATCAATGCGTCGTCTGGTCCAGCGGAGATCGCGAGGTCGCGCTCAAGCTCGTGTACATGTACGTCTACAACGCCAAGAAACGGGGTTGGATGGATCGGGTGATGCTTCTGGTCTGGGGGCCCTCCGCCAAGCTCCTGTCGGTTGACGAGGAGCTGCAGGGGAAGCTCGCCGAGCTCGACGAGGTTGGTGTTGAGCTCGTTGCGTGCAAGGCCTGTGCGGATCTTTACGGCGTGTCCGACACGCTGGAAGAGCTCGGGATCGAGGTCAAGTATGCGGGCAAGATGCTGGCCGACATGCAGAAAGATGGCTGGCACATGCTGACGTTAGATGCTCGCCGGCGGGCCCGTGCCCGCTGATCCACCCGTCCGCCCGATTCTCGATTCTGGATACTCGATGCTCGATCCGGCCGCCCACCCCTTGGGAATTGGGATTTCGAATTTCGAATTTCGAATTGCGGATTTGCCTCCCACCCACCCGCTGAGAAACCGCAGATCACGCAGATTGACGCGGATGGGACCGTCGAATATCGATACCCGCAGCTGTTCTCCGTCGCGGGACGCCGCCGCTGACCCCTGCCGCTCGATTCTGCCGCTGACGACTGTCGCTGGTCACTGCCACGGTCACTGCCGCTGGCTCCTGCGGCTGACCCCGTCGCCGCCACCGATCCCTCTTCGGGTACGGACTCGGACTCTGACGCGGACTCGGGTATCGCGAAGAACCGCGGGTGGGATGCTGATTCACGGAACGGTTAGGCGCGGAAAATCGAGCGATATTCGACTTTCCTCACTCGGATGCGCTTGCGCATCTTGAGCAGCGGGTGCCGTATTGGCCCACAGAAAGTTCTCACGTGACGATCGTTTTTTCCGGGGGCCAATACGGCAGCCGGTGCTACCTCAGGCGGTGGAGGAAGCGCTCCCAGCGGGGGAGGTAGTTCCGCTCGGGATCAACCGAGGCAGCGACCGCGGTGGCGCGGCCGACGATCTGATCACGGGAGACCGGACCGAAGTAGCGGGAGTCAAAGCTTTGGTCTCGGTTGTCGCCCATCACAAAGTATGCGTCGCTGGGAACTTCGACCGGGGCAAAGGTCGGGCGGCAGTGGGCGCCGTGCGGGATCATCACCGCGTGCGGCGTGTCACCGAGCTCTTCCGTCGCAATGAAATGGCCCTCGCTGCCCGGCGTCTGCCCGCTGATCAAACCGGGTGTGAGAGGTGCATAGGAGACTGCTTCGCCGTTGACGACCAGTCGGTCCTCATTCATCGCCACGGTGTCACCGGGAATGCCGACGACCCGTTTGACGAGCCGTTTACCGTCGGCCGGAGAGTACAGCACGATGATGTCTCCGCGTCTCGGGTCGTCCCAGGCGAGGATTCGTCTCGTGGTGAATGGAATCTTGAGGTCGTAGGCCAGTTTGTTGACGACGATTCGGTCGCCTTCGAAGATGGTCGGTTTCATCGAACCCGACGGGACGTCGTTCCAATCCGCGATTGCGGATCGGAAGGAGGTGATGACGAGCACGATCAGGAGAACAGAGCGAAGCCACTCGGTCCACCAGCGCGCCAGCGTTTTTTTCATCTTCTCAGTCATCAACCCTCGGTTGTTCTACGGGATGGAGGCCTCGTGGTTTCAGGAGTCGCCTTTCTTGCCCCCGGGCGGCATGATCGCCATCGGGAACGAGGCCACCTTGCCCTCGCCCGAGGTGATGCGGCCTCGGCCGGCCTTTTCGACCTCGTCGATGCGAAGGACGGAGTGCAGCGGAACATAGAACCTGCGCACACCTTCGAACTCGGTCTTGAGCCGCTCCTCCGATGAGTCGATCAACAGCTTGGACCGTTCGCCAAACACCAGCTCATCGATCTCGATGAAACCGAAGAGGCCTCCTTGGGACACGTTCCGGGCGTAGATCTCGTAGACCTCACCCTGGCTCAAAAAGGTGACCCGGAAAATCGTCTCACTGCGCATATGGCTCCGTTCCACTGGTTTTTAGCACAGCCGGGGTGAAAACCGATAGACCGGTCAGTCTTGCTCGTGCTCGTGCTCGTTCTCGAGATCGTCAACTCTTTGACCCGCCACGTGCTCAATCAACATTGAGGACGACACCGCAATAGCTAACGGTAACGGGCTCGGGCTCGAAAGGCGGTGCTATGAGTCTCATCGTTCGAATATTAAAGGTCGGTAAGAATACCGATGTCAGTACTTACCCTCCATCAGCTTGGAATTGACGGGAGCCGCTCTACCCAGCTGCCGCGCGAGCTCGATGATCGCCCCGTTACGGAACTCGAGGGCCTTGGCGTTGGCGACCCGGACCCAACCGAGAGGTTGGGCCGAGAGGAGGAATTGTTCCCAAGCATCGGCATCGGCCACCGTACCCAGGGCGTCGGCACACACGGTGAGGGCCTCTCCAAACACCTCGCGCGCCTCATCCTGTCGTCGCTGCAGGTACTCGCCCAGGCTGAGAACGTGAACCGCCAGGGGGAGCCCGACGACGCAGTTGAAGGCCATCTTGTCGGCATCGAGGCGATCAAAGGTGCTGGCGTCAACTGCGTGAGAAGGAATTCCTGCCGTTGACAGTGCGTCGGTCAACGGCCGCGCCAGCGGGCCTGAAAAAGGGCTCGACCTGAGCACCGTGAAGAAATCTCCTTTGGCGGTGAA
This sequence comes from uncultured Thermoanaerobaculia bacterium, assembly GCA_965364305.1. Classification (GTDB taxonomy): domain Bacteria; phylum Acidobacteriota; class Thermoanaerobaculia; order Thermoanaerobaculales; family Sulfomarinibacteraceae; genus Sulfomarinibacter. Next base: position 6,315 of record CBDTWX010000018.1, on the reverse strand, counting down.
CCAGATGAGGCCGCGGGTGACCCCCGGAAAATTCTGCAATAGCGGCCGGATCCAACCGTTTTGCACGAGAATGATCCGGTCCGGCGGTACCGTATTCAAAAGACCGAGGACCTCGGGCAGATCTTGCTCGCGGACGCACACCAGGTAGAGGCCCTGCGAATCAGCCAGCGCCCGCGACCAACCGGTGCCGCGGGTCACGATCGCGGTCTCGATTCCGGCGCGGTAAAGCCCTTGCTCGAGCCGAGTCCCGACCTCACCCATTCCGATCACGTGCACCCTCGGCAGCACGTCAGTTTCGGTCATGAAAACCGACTCAACCTGAGGTTGAGCTTTCGTATCTGACGAGGCGCGGCCGCCCACTGGATGAGAATCGGGCTCTGATATCGGCCCGCGAGGACCTGCCCTTTTCCCTCCGGATTCATCGTAACGGGCAGGCTCAGACTCCTCTTGAAGCGCAGTCTACGGGATGCCGGGATCGCCATCAGCTTGGTCAGAAAGACCTCAAAGGCCGTGTCACTCAGACCGGCTGCTTCGATCAGCCGGTGGATCACACGGACCACGTCGTAGCGAGCGTAACCGAGACTCTTGGCAGGTACGGCACGCGGGTCTTTCAGCATCCGCCGCCCCTGACGGGCGGCGAAACGCAGCGGGTTGTCGAGCACATCGGTGAGGTCGTGCCTCATCAGCAGGGTCTCGTACTCGTTGACCGTCACCCCGGCGGCCCGCTCCGCGGGGTCGAGGCTGATGTCGAGCCGGCCGCAGGGGACGGGACAGGCGCTCAGGAGTTCCTCGATCTGCTGACTGAGTCCGATACGCTCGTCGGCGAGGTTGACCGAGTCGATAGCGTGGCGTGAGACCGGCACCTCCGCAACTCGCTCGGCCACCGTGCGCTCTTGGTCATAGGCCGCAATCGATGTTTTTCGACGGCGGGCCGTGCCCCTGTAGACGCCGTCGAGATCCATGAAAAATACCGGGACTCCGGCGCGATGGTCGTATGTGACGCAGCTTTCAAGACCCGAGCCGATGAAGGTGAGATGGGCGTCGCCGTTCGGCGGTTCAGCTTTTCTCTCGTCGGGACTCAGCTCACTTCGCATTTCCATCTCGTCGTGCCGGTATCCGGCGCCGAGCGGGAACAAAGCCTGGAACTTCCGCATGTAGGGGTCGACGCCCTCGCGCCGATCATGGAGACGGTGGGCGAGTTGCTGGTCGAAATAACCCGCTGTCGTGTGGTGCGAGCAATAAAGGACCTTCTTGAATCCCTCGAGAATGTCCCCGAAGCGCTCCGCGATCCGTGCGCGAACATCGATCGCGTCGTAACGCGACCGGGGGCTGATCTCGAGCGTCGTTTGGAAGACTCCGTTGACCATCAAGAGAACTCCCTACCAATCATACTGATACGGAGGCAAGATCTTAGCAGCCACCTTTCACTTTGCGTTGAATGCATGGTGCAAATACCACCGAAATGTGGCGAATCAGAGGCTGTGGCAAGGATCAGCGACAGGATGCAGCGGCAGTCGTCAGTGACAGCGACCCGCGTCATTTATCAGTGGCGGTGATCAGCGGCAGAATACAGCGGCCGGGGCAGTCGTTGGCGGCTCCTCCATCCAATCTCGTGAAGAGATCGCCGAGGTAGTGACTGTCACGTTTCTCGCCGCGGTAGCCGCATCTGCCGCTGCGGCTGTTCCTGCTGCTCACGACTGCGCCGACCGCTGATCAATGGCGCTGCCGCTGTCTTCTGCCCCTGCCGTGGGACCCTGCATCCGGATGGGTCGGTGGAACGTTCAAACGTTCAAACCTTGTGATGGGCCGATCGAGGGGAGAGCATCTCTTGCATCGGGCACGGAGACGGAGACGGGCACGGAGGCGGGTGTGCTGGGAGGGCGAATTCATCCGTCCTCTGAGTAGCGTACGATCATCGCCCCGACCGCTCGTTCGCAGACCGGGCAAAACGGCTGCACCCGACGCGAGAACATGAGGCAGTCGAGGGTCGGTCGGTAGAGACCGTTCGCAGAGTAGCCGGCTCCTTCAAAGGCCCCTACAGTGCCCGCGCCCCTCGTCGTGGCGAGATACTCCCGCGCCCACTCAGCATGTTCGGCGGCGTGGCGCCGTTCCTTCTCCTCGAGCTCGCGGACGGCATCTTCCGGTGCACCCGATCGGACTGCCGCAGCGATGGCTTCGTTGAGCTCCCTGCGCTGAACTTGGTAAGCGGCATCCTTGGCATCATAGGCCTCCTTGCCCCAGGGTGTCGGCAGCTCGGTGCTCGGCGCAACGAGGTCCTTCCACTTGAGCTTCTGGGGATCCAGGAGAGCTGTGATGTTGGCATCCACCGGTTCGTGGCCCCTGGGATAGAAGTCGTTGTAAGCGGTGCTCGAGCTGTAGTACTCGTCTGCGAGGCCCGCAAAGGAGTGACCAAACTCGTGCAAGAAGAGATAGTCCGCCCACTCCGAATGGGCGGTGAAGGTGCAGAAGGTGTTGTAAATCCCGCCACCCCCGTAGCGGTCGTGGTTGACCATGATCACCAGCGCGTCATAGGGGGCGTTGGCGGCGATGTCACGGAGACTGCGGTTGTCTTCGGTCAGCATATATCGCTCGGAGCCGAGCGAGTTGAAGGTGGCGCTGATGGCGGTATCGCGATAGGTGCCGCGGGTTGGTTCGTCACATCCGCTGTCGGCTGAAATGGCCAATACACCGCGGATGCTGATGCGATCGCGGTTGACGGCGAACGGTTCCTGTCCGAGCAGCGACGTGGCGGCATGTGCGAGATCCGTCGTGAAGCCGTCGATCTCGTCCCGGCGATAGCCCTCACCGATGATCGCGATATCGACAACCTCGGGCGGCGGACCCCCGATGTGCTGCTCGATCACGATCGTGTCGGCCCTCGGCGGTTCGGTGGCGATCTGGGTCGATGTGGGGTCGATGATCGTCCGCAGCAGCTCGGTGGTCGTGCCGTCGCGCCGGCGTGCGATGTATCTGATCTCGAGAGGCTGTTTGGGGAAGGGGAGCAGGACGCTTTCGTGGTAGGTCTTGATGATCCCTTCGCGGGCTGCGCCGGTCGTGCGGTACTCTCCGAAATACCCGTCAAAACCTTTCGAGAACAGCAAAACACCGTCGGCGGCGTCTCGCGCCTCAACCAGGTATCCGCCGTATGGGAACGGATCGACGAGTCGAGAACGCGGCCCTGCCCACCGACCTTGTCGGTACACGCGATCGATCGACACGAACTCCTGCTCGGCGTCGCCGGTGTGATGGAAATCGATTCGCAACGTCGCGTCTTCAAAATGGCGCTCGAACGAGGGCTCTCCGCACGCCGGCGCCGCGAGCGACACCAGCAAAAGAGCACATAGACCATACCGTCGCATTCTCGTGACCTCCTCGTTTTCTCGGTCGGCCGGCCGCGGCCTGCACGGTATTGTGCACCAATTCGGCGGCGCCGACAGGTAACTTTCTCGGCTGCGCGGCGTACAATCATTGTATGAAGCGCTCAAGTGTCGTGCTCACCCTTGTCGCTCTGATGGTGATTCCGTTCGCCTCCGCGACGGACTTCAATTCGCAGGTCTTCGGCTACGAGGAGTGGCTCACCGCTCTGGAAGCCCTCGACGTCGACAGCGCCGAGGTCGTGTTTCCGTTTTCCGCGACTCCCGAGATGAAAGCCTGGGCGGAGGAGAAGCTGAAACACTTCACGACCGCCGCCCCCGAGGTCAAGCTGCAGGCGCTGCAACAGGCATTTTTCGACCCCGGCGAGTTTGAGTTCGACTACGAGCAGACGAGAACTCTCACCGCGGAGGAGGCCTTTGCCGCCCGACACGGCAACTGTATGTCCTTCACCTCGCTCTTTGTCGCGACGTCGCGCAGCATCGGTCTGCCGACATTTCTGGTGGCCGTCAGACGCCAACCAGAGGTCGAAAGGGACGCCGGCCTGGTGGTCGTCAATCGGCATGTGGTGGCTGGATACCGGACCCCCTCCAAGATCTTCGTTTACGATTTCTACTTCACGACGTCGACGCCATACCTCAGTCGGCGCGTGATCGACGATTTGGCCGCGTCAGCGATCTACCACACCAACATCGGCGGGCTGAGGATCCGCGAGGGGGATTATGCCGATGCGATCCGCCACCTCGAGATCGCGACGGTCCTCGAGCCGGATTGGGCTCCAGCCTGGGTGAACTCCGGGGTTGCGCACGGTCGTCTCGACGACAAAGAGGCCGCTTTCGCCGCCTACCAACGAGCCCTGGTCGCCGAGCCGGGAAACTCTTCGGCCCTTGTCAATCTGGCGAAGCTCTACCTCGAGCAGGGTCGTGAGGAGGAGGCCGAGACGGCGATGAGAGCGGCGGCGGAAGGGACACGAAACCCTTTCACCCTGATCGCGATGGCCGACGCCGACATGGTGCAGGGGAGGTACGAGGATGCGCGCGGGTATCTTCGGCGGGCACGCTGGTGGTACGGAAAAGAGCCCGAGGTGTACGATGCCCTGGCCCGTCTGGCGCTGCTCGAAGGCGACTCGGAAAAGGCCGCAAAGCACAGAGCGCGCGCGGCCGAGCTGAGAGCGGCAGAGGGGGACTGAGGAAACCGAACCCTATTGCAATCTGTCGCTGCAAGGTTTATCACTGACAGGGTGAAGAACGCGGCGTGTCTCCTGCTGGCCGCTGCGACCGCCACGGCCGCGGCCTCCGAACGGCCTCCCGCCGTTGCAGGGTCCTTCTACACCGACGAACCCGCGCAGCTCCGCGCCCAGATCGAGGAGCTGCTGGCGCCGGCGCCTCCGCGAAAGGGCGCGCGCGCGCTCGCCGTGCCGCACGCCGGCTATTTCTACTCGGGCGCCGTGGCAGGCAAGACCTTTGCCGCACTGGACGGCGCAAGGGTGCGAAGAGTCATCTTGCTCGGTCCTTCCCACCACAAGGGCTATCGAGGCGGTGCCCTGCCGGAGCGTGGAGTGGCGTCGTTTGCCACTCCACTCGGGAAGATCGAACTCGACCTCGAGGCGATCGCCCGACTGCGGAAGGACTCGGATTTTCGAGGCCCACCGGAGGCCCACGGGCCGGAGCACAGCCTCGAAGTGGAGCTTCCGTTCCTTCAGGTCGTGGCGCCGTCGGCCAAGATCGTACCCGTCCTTTTGGGGCACGAAACGGATCTCGAGTCGGCCCGTCGTATCGCGCATGCGTTGGCGCCGCTGCTCGATGCTCAGACCGTGGTTGTCGCGTCGTCGGATTTCACCCACCACGGCACGAACTACCGGTGGGCGCCGTTCTCCGGTCCGGATCTCGCCGGCCAGCTGGTGCGGCTCGGCAAGGTCACGGCCGAAAGGGTTGCCGCGGCCGACCCGCAAGGCTTTTGGCATCAGGTGGAAGTGAGCCGGGACACGGTCTGCGGGGCACGCCCCCTGGCTGTGCTGACCGAGCTGCTGGCCCACGCCTTCGACGGCTCTGGCGAGGTCGTCGATGTGACCACCTCGGGTCATCGCACCGGGAGTTGGGACTCGTCGGTGACCTACGCCGGGGTGGTTTTCTTCGGCTCGTGGAAGACCTGGGAAGACGAGGTGTTGCCGGCCCTCGGCAAGGTGACGGCGGCCCAGGGGGCCGAGATCGTGGCCCTCGCCCGGGCGACCCTCGAGACCTTCCTCGAGCACGACGGGAGCATCGCCGAGTGGTACGCCTCGAACCCCGACACCACTGTCAGCCGCGCGCCGGCGGGTGCCTTCGTCACCCTGAACAACCGCGGCAAAGAGGTCGGGGACCCGGGTCGCCTGCGCGCCTGCATGGGAGTCATCGAGGCCGAACAACCGCTCGATCAGGCGGTGGTGCAGGCCGCGGTGTGGGCCGCCCAGGACTCCCGTTTCCCGCGCTTGCAGCCCGCGGAGTTGAAGTCCGTGGATGTCGAGGTCTCCATCCTTTCGCCGGCTCACGCCGTCGCCGGACCCGCCGCCATCGAGGTCGGGACCCACGGCGTCATTCTCAGCAAGGGCAGACACCGGGCGCTTTTCCTCCCGCAGGTAGCCACCGAGCAGGGGTGGGACCGCCAGACCATGCTCGACCATCTCGCGACCAAGGCGGGCCTACCGCCCGGGGGGTGGCGGGACGGCGCTCGCTTCGAGGTATTTACCGCCCAGGTCTTCGGAGAGAGTCATTGAAGAAGGTTACACGCCGTGAGCTGGCGCTTCTGTTGGGCGCCGGCGCCCTGGCTGGTTCGACACGCATCGCGCGGGGACGGCCTGCAATGCTGGGCGGTGTGGTTGGATTGGCGGCAGTCGACGCCGAGATCGGTCAGGCATTGAAGCCCGATACAGCGCGTCGCGCTATGGATGGGGCGCTCGCGCGCGCC
>CBDTWX010000017.1:0-22841 GCA_965364305.1 uncultured Thermoanaerobaculia bacterium | reverse complement strand
CCCCCGCCAATCCCTTTTCTACTCTACGGCGAGCATTGGCGTGGTCTCTACCGGTGGCTCGAGGAGGACTCGATACGGCGGGGCTACGTGAGCGCCGAAGACATGCGATTGCCGACGCTCGTGAGCACAGTCGATGAAACGGTCGAGCTGATCCTTCACACCCTGGTGAAGTTCCGCGCCGAACCGGGGGAAGTCCAGCTACCGGGCAGGAATTCGGGATGAGCACTCAAAAGAAGGCGGATCTGCTCATTCGCAACGGTCTCGTCCTTCCGATGACCGGGCACCGGGAGTGGTTCATCGGCGACATCACGGTGCGCGACGGTCGCATCGCAGCAGTCGGAGAACCTGACTGCGACGCCGGCTCGGCCGACCACGTGCTCGACGCCACCGGTGCAGCCGTCCTGCCGGGCTTCGTCCAGGCTCACGTCCATGTCGTCCAGTCGTTGCTCCGTCACCAGGCCGATGAACTCGAGCTACTCGATTGGCTGAGGTTGCGTACTTGGCCATACGAGGCGGCCCTGGACGGAGATGGAGTCGAGGTCGCCGCTGAGCTCGGTATCGCGGAGCTCCTCTGCGGTGGAACGACCACAGCTCTTGATTTCGGAACCACCCACGATCACGAAAGAGTTTTTCGGGCTGCTGAGCGCATGGGGGCCCGTTTTATCTCCGGAAAGACCCACATGGATTCGGGTCACGACGTACCACCCGCTCTTCTTGAGGATCGAGATCGATCCCTCGCCGAGGCCGCGGAGTTGGGCGCCCGCTGGCACGGTATGGCCGATGGACGACTCGGCTACGCGGTGGCACCGAGATTCGCCCTCTCGTGTTCGGGCCCGCTGCTTCGCGGGTGTGCGGAGCTGGCACGCGGCAACGGCTGGTTGCTGCAGACTCATGCCGCAGAGAACCGTGATGAAGTGAAAGAGGTGCGTCGCATCAGCGGTCTCAGCAACATCGCGTTTCTCGACGAGCACGGGCTCACCGGAAACGATGTGGTACTCGCCCACGGAATTCACCTCGACGATGATGAGATCCGTCTACTCGCCGACACGAAAACCACAATCTGCCACTGCCCGGGCGCCAACCTCAAGCTCGCATCGGGGATCGCCGACGTGCCGCGATTGCTTTCCAACGGGGTGACGGTGGTGCTCGGCGCGGACGGTCCGCCGTGCAACAACCGGCTCTCCATCTTTCACGAAATGGCGCTGGTGGCGACAATTCATGGTCTCCGTCACGGCCCAAAAGCGATCAGTGCATGGAAGGCACTTGAGATGGCGACCCGAGCCGGCGCCGCGGCACTCGGTCTCGAGCACGAGATCGGAACTCTCGAACCCGGGAAGGCTGCAGATATCGTGGTGGTTGATCTGGAAGAATGGTCGGGTCTTCCGGGAGGCGACCCGGCATCGAGAATCGTCTTCGGGGGCAGCCCACAAATGGTCCGCCACACGGTCGTGGCGGGCCGGCCGGTGGTGGAGGACCACCGGCTCGTGACCACCGACCGGAAACTCTTGCGGCAACGAGTCGCAGATGCATGGATGGCGACGCGCACACGGATGGAGGACATGCCATGAAAATCGGTTCGTCACGCTCGGGGAAAGACGATCTCGACCGCCTGCTGGCCAAAAAGAAGTATGACAAGGCCCTCGAGGTCGTCCGAAAAGCGCTTGCCAAGAACCCCGACCAACTCAATTTGAGGCTTCGACAGGCCGAAATCCTCACCCTCGCTGGCCACCCCGAAAAGGCGATAGCGGTCTACCGCGTTCTCGCCGAAGCCCAGGCCAAAGACGGTTTCTACGCCCGCGCAATCGCAATCTACAAGAAAATTCTCCGGCTCGACCCGGACCAGACCGTTCATCAGGACCTGGCACGGCTGATCGAGGAAGACCGCCAGAGCAAGGCCGCCGACGAAAAACGGCGCAGATCGGGGGCGACTCTCGAAAAGGAGCAAACCCCGATCGACCAAGAGCTCAAGGAGCTCCAGGCATCGAGGCTGTTCTCATCCTTCGAGCGAGAGACCCTTGAGGAAATCCTCGCCTCCACCGAGCTGCGCTCGTACGAGGTGGGCGACATCATCGTGACCGAGGGCGAGCGCGGTTCGAGCCTGTTCCTGGTTGTCGGCGGCACCGTCAGAGTTTTCACCAGGGTCGACGATGGCAGCAATCTTCAGCTTGCGGAGCTGGGCCCCGGGGATTTCTTCGGTGAGGTCTCACTGCTTTCGGACAAACCGCGGACCGCCACGATCACCGCCCGCACCCAGGTGACGGCCATCGAACTCGAGCGCGAGAGCATCGACCGAATCGCCGCCACGCACCCGGAGGTTCGATCGGTCCTGGAAGAGTTCTACGAGCGACGAGCGAAAGACACCGTAGAAGCGGTGATCCGGCGCCTCCGCAACGCCAAACAGTCTACGCCAGACGCGGGTTCGTTCGACATCGTTTCAGGGGAGATGACCACAGAAGAATGACGGTGAGATCGATCCTCGTCTATGGGAATCCGCTCCTCGAAGCCGCCAACCACCCAGTCGAGGATTTCGGTGAGGAGCTCCAGATTCTGATCGAGGACCTCTTCGAAACAGGCTGGAAGGCGCCCGGGCTCGGGCTCGCCGCACCGCAAATCGGTGTCAACCTCAGGCTGGCAACCGTGGATCTCTCGGTGGGCCGTGACCCCGACGCGCGGATCGTCCTCGCCAACCCGGAGATCATCAAACGCCGGGGCGCGAAACAGCTCGAGGAAGGCTGCCTGAGCTTCCCCGGTCTCTTCACGACCATTGAACGCCCGGTGACGCTCCGCGTCAGGGCCCAGGACAGACATGGTCAGTGGCAGGAAATGGACGCCGAGGGTCTTTTTGCTCAGGCGGTATGTCACGAGGTCGATCATCTCAACGGTGTGCTGCTGGTAGATCACCTGCGAGGAATGAAACGACGTCTCTTCCTACGCCGGGTTGCAAAGATGCGCAAGCTCGGCGTGTGGCCCGCCACCGCTTGATGAAGTCGGAGTTCGGAATTCGGAATTCGGAATTGCCACCCGCCCATCCCAAGCCAATGTTGAGTTTTTGGTTGTTCTTAGTTCCCACCCGCCCAGCCTGATACGAGATGCGAGAAACGAGATGCGTGACCCACCTGGCTATGCAGCCGTTGATCGCTGTCGCTATCCCGGCTGCTGATCTCCGTTGCTGACCCTGAATGCTGACGCTGACGCTGGACTTGTTTGCTGCCGCTGTTCCCGCCCATGTTCCCGCGCTCCCATATCGTGCGCACCGCTGCGAGTGTCATCGGGCACGGAGACGGCGACGGAGACGTTGGGGAGGGTGGGTGGGGATTCAAAATTTGATGGGGTGGCTGCACGGCGATCTGTGTTTATCTGTGTGATCTGTGGGCAAGCTCTTGGGTGGGTGGGGGCATTCCGAATTCCTATTTCCGAATTCCGAATTCAAAGTCCTGTCGGCAGTCCGTCGCGTGGACTGGATTGGTAAAGCTCGGCCACGCTTCGCGCGGTTTCGTCGCCCGCCGGCGACATCACCTTTGGAACGACGATTTGAACGGTATAGAGGTGGTCGCCATAGGCTCGGGTCTTCGTATTCCGAACTCCCTTTCCACGTAGCCGAAAGGTCCGTCCGGAGTTGGTTCCCGGCGGAACCTTGGCCCGCACCGGTCCGTGGACTGTCCCAATTTCGATTTCCGCCCCCCGATAGGCCTCCGAAAAGGTCAGCGGAATCGTCGTGTGAATGTTGTCGCCCTGTCGCTTGAAAAAAGCATCCTCCCGCACGATGACCCGGACAAACAGGTCTCCCGGGTGTCCTCCGCTACGGCCCTCGGCCCCCTTGCCGGCCACCCGTACACGCTGACCGTCGGCCACGCCCTCAGGAATCTTGACCCGCAGGCGTTCCGTGGATATCAGAATGCCGCTGCCGTGGCAGCTCGGGCACACCACCTGGTCGGAATTTCCGCTCCCTCCGCAGGTGGCGCAGCGAACCTGCCGCTGGACGGGGATCGTGACGCTGGTTCCACCAACAGCATCCCGGAAATCGATCTCGATCTCGACCACCTGATCGGTTCCTCGCTGTGGGCGACGTTTGGTCTGGGTGGCCCGTCCCCTTCCCCGCCCGCCGAAAAACTCTCCGAAAAGATCACCGAGGTCTTGAAATCCTCCGCCGACGTTGCCGCCGTCGCCGAAATCCACTCGAAAACCTCCGGCGTCGCGCCACGACGAGCTGGCTTGACGGAAGGGATCGAATCCGTCGCCGGGCCCCCCTTCGACGGTGCCAAAGGTGTCGTACTGCTTGCGCCTTTCGGCGTCCGAGAGCACCGCGTAGGCTTCCTGGATCTCCTTGAACCGCTTCTCCGCCTCCGGGTTGTCGGGGTTGACATCCGGATGGAATTTGCGAGCCAACTTGCGATAGGCTTTTTTGATCTCGGCAGCGGTCGCGGCGCGGCCAACACCAAGAATATTGTAATAATCGATTGACACAACGCCTCCAAAACGCTCGGCCCGCCCTCCCACGGCTGTCGACAGCGGGCATCAGAAATATGAGCGAGTTTTCATGATATTTCAACTGCGATGATACGTGAGTCGACCCCAGCGAACTCGCCCACCGACGAACCGTCGTCGTTCTTTGCGCCCTCAACCGTTGATCAGTCAGCGGGGGCGACGGGATCGGATGTGATCTGTGATCTGGTCGGAAACCAACCACACCCTCCAATCCCGCCGACTACCGTAGAATGGCTGGTATGGATCCGACGTCGCCGATCCCGTTACTTCTGTTTGCATTTGTGCCGGGGCGGACCCGTCGATACGTTGTTTTGCTCATCATCGGTTTCGGGCTGGCGGCGCTGTTCAATCTGCCGTGGCTCGCGAAATATCTTCCGCTGACCGACACACCGGCAGGAGGACTGGCGCAGCTCGCGTCGAACCCCACCTTCATGATCGTGGCCAATGCAGCGACCGGAGTATTGATCGCGTGGTGCCTGGTCCAGCTTTTTCTTGCCGCAAGCCCCCAACAACGTCTGGTCAGAACTCTGATTAGCCGCGGCGATCTCATGGGAGCGGCACAGCTCCAGGCCAAGGATGGCAATCTCCAGGGAGCCCTCTCATTGTTCAAGAAGCAGAGAGCCTGGAAGGAGGCCGCGGGCATCGCAAACAAGCTTGGCCGAGAAATCGAAGCCGCAGACCTTCTCCGACGAGCCGGCGGCGATGAACTCGGAGACGCGGCACGTCTGTACCGGAGAAACGGGAGCATCGACAAGGCCCAGCAGTGCGAACGCGACCACGCCGAGTGGCTCACAAGCCGCGGACGTTTCGAAGAGGCGGTCGAAGCATGGATGCGAGCGGGAGAAACCAAAAGGGCGGCGGGCGCAGCCAAGATCGCCTTGGAGGAGGGACGATTCAGTTCCTCTCACCCGGCGCTCGCGCTCGCGCGCCGCGCAGTCGAGCAGATGGGTGATCAGGTGGCGCTCGCACGGTTGCACGAGCTCGAAGGTAATTGGCAGGCTGCAGCCCACGCATGGCGCTCGGCGGGAAATCAGACCCGGGCGGCGGAAATCTTCCGCAAGGTCGGCATGATGCAGGATGCCGTCGTCTCGGAGTCCGCCGCGGGCCACCACCGGGAAGCAGCACAGCTTCGGCTGCAACAGCTCAAGAAGCTCCGCGAGCAGATGGCGCTCTACGAAGCCCGGGGTGCGGCAGGAGATCGCGACGCAGAACGTCTCAGGCTGCAAATTGAGCGAGAGGAGGAGTCGCTGATTCCGGTCCTTGCGGAGCTCGGGATGCAGCACGAGATGGTCGAGATGATCGTCGCCTCGGGTCACGCTGAGGAAGCGGTCAAGAGACTTCTCCTGCAGAACGAAGAAACCGAGGCCGCCGACCTTGCGATCAACGCCCAGCTCTGGCACTTGGCCACCCCAATTCTCGAGCGCCTCAACCGATGGGGCGAGGCGAGCGATATCCACGAGCTGATGGGGAACATCGAGGCGGCGGCCCGATGTGCGGAAAAGGGTGGGGAGTACGAGCGGGCACTCGAGCTGTACCGCAGCCTCGGCAGTACCACCGGCGCGGCCAGCTGTATGGCTCGACTCGGCTATTTGGAGGATGCACTGGTCGAGCTGCATGGCGCCGGGATGCTCGAGGAGGCCTGTGAGACCCTCCAGAACCACCCCGGCCCGATACCCGACATCCCGCAGGTGGTGCTGGATATGGCCAGTTGGGCGCGAGAAAACGACAGCCAGGAGAAGGCCATCGCGTGTTTGCAGCGCGCGGTGATTGGAGTCGCGCTGCAGCCGCAACGCCTCGAACCCGCGGTGGCTCTCGCCTACGAGCTGTACAAGGCGGGTGAACGAGAGCCGGCGCTGGTTCAAGCGGAGCGAATCCTCGCGTTCGACTACTCCTGCGAGCCGGCGCAGAAACTGCGAGCAATGATCGGGTCCGACCTCGATGGCGACGGCACGGAGACCCAACCGGTCGTCGCGCGATCCGGGGAGACTTCCCCCCCGGACGCAACGGCGCAGGAGCGCTACGAGATCCTTACCGAGCTGGGACGTGGCGGAATGGGGGTGGTCTACAGAGCACGCGACAACCGTCTCGAGCGGGATGTCGCCATCAAGGTTTTGCGAACAACCTCGGCCGGCGAAGCGGCGCGGCTCGGCCAGGAGGCACGGGCGGCGGCCACGCTCAACCATGCCGGAATCGTCACCATCCACGACTTCGAGGTCGGATTCGACGGGTATTTCATCGCGATGGAGTTCGTCCCGGGTGAACCCTTGGATGAACTCCTCAAGAGCGATCCGGCCCGGATTCGTGAGAGCCTGGTACCCCTGTTGCTTCGTTTGGCGGATGCCATAGCATACGCCCACAGCCAACACGTCATTCATCGCGACTTGAAACCTGGCAATATCCTCTTTACGCCGACCAACGACGTCAAGATTCTCGATTTTGGGATCGCGGCACGACTCGATCAGGGGGAGGGTGAAAGCGCCTCGATTTGCGGCACCCCGTTCTATATGGCGCCGGAACAGATTCGAGGTCTGCCTCCGACACCGGCCACCGACATTTACGCCTTCGGCGCAACTTCATTTCATCTTGCCACCGGACAGCCGCCCTTTCCCTCCGGAAACGTCATCGATGCACACCTGACCAAGAAACCTCCAAATCCCCTCGATCTCGCTCCAGATCTTGATCCGGAGCTGGCTCGTATCATTCTGCGATGTCTCGAGAAAAACCCAGATCACCGTTACAAGGACACCGGTGATCTGAAGACTGAGCTGGAAATATTGTGCAGCTGAGGGGGAGTTGGTCGACAGGCAGGGATCGGCTGTCCTCGGAATTCGAAGTACCCCGATGAAGCCCAGCGAACTGTGGAGCCGTCCCGACACCAGGTTCATCATCGTGTTCCTGGCGATCCTCGGGTCCACCTTCACCCTGATCGCCCTCCGTCCGGTCAACGACTCCATCGTGGTGCCCTACACCGCCTTGATTGCCCAGGTGTCGGGCGTCGTCCTCCGCGTTTTCGGTGAATCCGCCACGGTTGTCGGTTGTCTCGTCTCGTCACCCCGGTTTGCGGTGACGATCTATAACGGCTGCAACGGGCTGATCACCAGTCTCATCTTCATCGCCGGGGTGCTCGCCTTTCCGGCGCGCACATCGGCAAAGCTGATAGGAGTCATCGGCGGTCTGTTAGCCATCCAAATCATCAACCTGGTGCGCATCGTGTCGCTCTTCTACATCGGAATCTACCTTCCAGATCTGTTCAACGATGCCCACATCTTTGTCTGGCAATCGCTGGTGATTCTTGCCGGCGTCGCGCTGTGGGTGATCTGGGCCAGCCGAGTCGCTCTGCGGGAGAAGAGCCTCTCATGACCGTCACATTCCTCAGACGTCTGCCCTTGACGCTGATAATCGGGATCGCGGTCTGGCAGCTCTCGAGGCCGATGACAGATGCGGCCGTCGCGGGTGGGGCGCAGCTCCTGATTCGATCATTCGAATACCCCAAGGTGACCCGACTGGTCGCGACCGATCATCGCGCTGAGATTCGCCGAAGCGATTTCCGCAGCGACTCCAAGATCCCGGCGGTTTCGTTGACCGAAACAACCTTCAACCTGATCGTGCTGCTGGCCCTTCAGCTCGCACTGCCGCGTCCATTTTCGCGGCGTCAGATCGAGCGGCTTTTCATGGCGTGCTGCGTGCTCTATGTGACCCAAACAGCAAACCTGGTTTTCCACGTCAAGACCCTGTACGCGACGGGGCTTGGCGAGTGGAGCACCCACTATTACTCGGATATCGCTCGCAACGTTTTCGGTTTTCTCCGCTACTTCACCGACCTGCCCGGCAGGTTCGGCTTTCCATTCATGATCTGGCTCGGTTTCAACTGGGACGCCATCATGCGGATGCTGCACACGAACGGCGAAAAGGCACCAACGCCTAAAAAGTCCTCAAAGAAGTGTCGTTCAAAAATGTAACGTTCGAACGTTCGTTGAAGCTAGCCCGTACTTCTCACCAGCGTTCGAAGCGAAAGGTTCGAGGTGACGTGCCCAGGGTCGTTTTCGACCCGAGGGGCGCGGAGGCGTACGTGACAGTACGTCGAGCGCCCCGAGGCGAGAAAACGGCGCCGGGTGCGGTGCATCGGGCCTTGCAGCCGAAGATTGGTGAATAGTGGGGGTCTAGTTTCTGTTGCGCCGCAGAGATCGGTAATCCGGAATCTCGTATTCTTTGATCTTGGCGATCAGTGCACCTCGCGACAGATTGAGCTCTCGCGCGGCCTTGCTCTGGTTCCCCATGGATCTCCGTAAGACGCGATCGATGAGCATTTTTTCGACCGCCGGGATGACCACCTTGAGATCGTCCTGACCGAGCATTGACGCTGCATCGGCCGTCTCGGCGACCTCGTCGAGTGAGGATGCCGATGCCGCGGAACGTCGCACCAATCCGCGGACCATTGCACCCTCGGGTGTCGCCGACACCAATCGGCGAAGCTCTCCGAGAAGTTCGGTCATCTCTCCCTCGAAGGGGTGAACCAGGAGCGAATCCAGAGTCTCCAGCGCGATGCCCTGGATCTGCTTTCCCTGCTCCGCTCCCACCGACTGGAGAATTTTCACGATCAGCAGCGGCAGGTCCTCACGGCGTTCCTCGAGAGGTGGAACCCGGATAAGGTGGCTTTCGACCTGACTGAAAAGAGCCTCGTCGAGCCGGCCCTCCTCGACACGATCCATACAATCTTCGGACGCCGTCAGCATCCATCGCACCTTCGCACCCACAACCGATCCAGCCTCCCGCCTGATGGCCTCAGCGGTTTCTCGCTGGAGTTCGGGCGTCATCCGCTCGACGTCACGAATGACGACGACCCCGCCACCGGCGCGTTCAGCGACTCCGCTGACGCCAATCGCATCGCCCGAGCCAAAGAGCTCGACTCGAAGGGCGGCCTCCTCCCCATCCCTTACCTGCACGACTCGTATCCACGGCTTGCCGGACGGGTGGAACGACGCGATCAGCGACGCGAGATAGGCGCGGCCGGACCCGGCACGCCCGTAGAGAAGCACCGGGGCGGCCGACCGAGCCGCCGAAAGCATCTGGTCGCGCAGCCCGCGAATCGCCTGGGAGCCCCCCGGCAGTTTTTCTTCGAGCCCGGCGCGGACATCTTTTTCCCACTCCCCGAGGAACGAGCCGGTTTCGGAAACCATCCCCCAGTGGCTGGCGACCATCAAGGCAAGCTCTGCTATCAGCGCCCGGTCGTCGTTGAAATCGTCGCTCTCGGTCTCCAACAAGATGAAGACCCTGGACTCCCCGGTTCCCGACACCGGGTGAATCAGTAGCCCGCGGACGCCGCCTCGCAACCTGCCGATGCGGTCCCCGCGCTCGAGCTCGGTAAAGGTGCGCGTCGGGAACTGCGGTATCTTTCCGGTCCAGTTGGCGGAAATCGGCTGCAGCTGGCCCTTCTGGTCGAGCCAGGCGAGAAGCGCGTTGCGCCCGGGAAATATCGTCGCAAAGAAACCCTCCAACGACGCCACCACATCCGCGTTCGCCCCTGCCTGAAAAACCTCCAGAAGAAGCCTTCGAGCAAGAGCCAATCGCTCAGGTTCGTTGTAAACCACGACCTCGGGTCGGGTTTTGGTGCCGCTCTCTGGAAGGTGAGGGCGTTTGGCAACGACCTCATCGATTCCTTTCTGGCGTTCAGTCGTTTCTGTTTCCGCCACGCCATTCGGTTCCTGCTTTCGAACCGTCAACGCGGCGGTGCCGATGCGGATTTTGTCACCGATCTCGAGAAGCCCACGTGCGCGGCGATCTCCGTTGAGGAGCACGACCTGGCGCTGCTGAACGACGAAAGTGAGAGATTCACCTTTGCGAGTGAGCGTGAGATGATGTGGAGCCACACCAGGTGCTCGAAGTACGACGTCGTTCGTGCTCGACGCACCAATCGAGATCGAATCTCTGGTAAATTCGTAAATCAACTCCGAGCCGCCGCCCGTATCGATAACCAGCGTCACCATGCGCCCTCCGGTGTGACTCGGTCCCGAGCAGGCCTATTCCAACTCCATAACAGGAACACCAAGCGTTGCAGGCTTTTCTTTGACCGCCTCCGTCTCAGTCGCCGGGTAAGAGTCATAAAAGAGCTTACGCCCACGAAACCAAAGTGTCAAACAATCGAACAGTCAGACTCCTCGCAAGCGGGCTCGTTTGTGATGATCAGCACAGTCGTCTTTCCTTTCGGGCAATGACGCGATTCTAAAACTTCTGCGCCCCGCCCGAAGTCGATCAACTGACCGCCGCCCCGCCGAGGCGACCGGCAAGACGGACGAGCGCAGCAAGGTCCGGCAGCTCGTCTCCCTCTCTGTCCGCCACCAACACAGCCGCCACACCGCCGCTGCGTCCGAGGGGAATGATCGCCGTTTGAGCAGGCAAGTCGGGGACACCCAGAACCTCGGAAAGGCGGCGGACGCCCCCGGCTTCCACGTCGATCGCCGTCAGGGCTTCACCGGTTCGGATGACGTGTTCGATCAAACCGATACCGCGAGGCAGAGCCGTGTTTCCACGATTCAAAGGATAACCGAAGCCGGCACGACATCTGATGGCCATTTCCTCGGCCATGAGGACCGCTCCCCGTTTGAAATGCTCGGCCGCAAGCTGCAGCAAAGAAGAGACGCCCTGATCCGGCGCGCTCTCCGACAACAGGGCGCCGACCAACTCAGTCACACCGGACGGGAGCGTCGAGTGCTCGGCGCGATGCCTTCCCTGGATCTGACGCTCCACGACTCTCGACAGGCCTTCAGCGAATCGAGTCATTGTCTCTCCCGCCTCACCTAGCGGGGCCGGCAGAAGGAAGGAAACCCCAGCATCGACCAATCGATGGACCCACGCTGCGTCACCGAGAGGCGCCACCCACACCACCGGCACCGGAGGGTCCGCAGCTGTCGCCCGGGAGATGAGTTCCAGCCAATGCTCCTCGCGCCCGAGAATCGGGCCCACGTTTTGGAGATGGACCACCACGAGTTCGAGACCTTCAAGCGTGACCTCCTCATCAAGCTGAAAAACGCGTAACTGCCATCCGCGTTGCTGCCACTCTCGCTCGAGATTTCCTCGCCACCATCGTGGGTCCTGGGCCACCACACCAATCTGCGCAAAAAGCAGCTCACCTGGAGCCTCGATTTCAAGATCCGCCAGCAGGTCATCGAGAGGATTTGTCAGAGGCTCCGACGGCAGTACGTGAATCTGGGCGCTCTCCGCCGGTCGCGAGATCTCAACCAGGTCCTCTGCAAGTAGGCGATCGACCTCGGCGTACCGTACCGCCTCAGAGGCTGCCTCAGCAAAGGCAGTCAAATTCAGCACCTCGCCCTCGAGAGGCAACACGTTTCCCGGCGAAAAACGAAACTCTCCATCTCGGCAGCTCAAAACCTTGCCGGCTGATTCGAGGTCTTTTTTGGACGGCCTCTCGACGCGCCCCCGATCCACCTCGAGGCGTAAGGACCCGTCGGCGGTCTCCACCTCGAGCACGCCGCTCGAGGAGTTCGCCGACACCAACCGCAGCAGAGCTATCGGAGACAAGTATTCGAGGCTCCCAGAGAGAATACGTTTCACGAACCGGAATCCCACGTCGGATCGTGGTCGAGTCGCTGGACCGTGTAGCTGTTGACATGCCCAGAGCGGAGGATGAACTCCCGCCTTTCGACCACCAACCCATCCGCCTCCACCTCCAGAACCCATCGTCCCGGCAACAGGCCCGAGAAACGTGCCTCCGGATCGAGGCGTGCACGTCGCACCTCACCACCGCTACCGCGGAGCACGGCTACCGGTGCAAGATCGTTCGCCACCGACGGCAACCGACACACCAGCTCTGCACCCCTGTTGGGTCGAACGAGACGTCCGGCTCGACGAGGAAGACGGTTGAGACCGCTCCCGTTATTTGAGACGACGCGAATCTCGGGAACCGCCTCGACCGTGTCTGAAAAGACAATGTGCCGCGGTGTCACGGTCCACAGTCCGAGGGTCGGGTCGCTTGCCACCCAACCGACGCCAGGGAGACGGCACTCGAGCCAGCGGTGTGGGAGAGCGTCATCTTTCCCAATCAGCAATCCACTGACGGTGCGGGCCTCGAAGCCCGCGCCGAGGAGCATCGCAACCGAGGCATTGGCGAGACCCGAACATCTCCCCCGGCCCCTGTTCAGAACCGACACTGCATCCTGGGGCCCGGTGTCGGAGGAGTCGACCGTCACCCGGTCAATCACCCACGAAAGCACCCGCGTCGCCGCCTCCCAGGAGCTCAGGTCGGGGCGCAACTGAACAACGATGTCGTGTGGTAATTCGAAGTCGCCCGGTATATCCGGCACCCCCCCCTCCACGATGTTGCCGTAGCTGCCGGTCGCACCGATCGGCGCCAAAGATGTCGCGACATGCACCTCGAACCCGCCCGAGTCCGAATTGCGGACCTCCTGGACATAGCCGTTGCTCGCCGCAGCCACCGGGTAATCGCCGCCGATGAGGTGGTAGACGGCTTCCTCCCCCGAAGCTGGCCCCACGATCAGCAGAGAGAGACAACAGGTCAGGGTGCCCGGCACGACGCCTCGACGCATCCTCGACACAACAGGCATCCGCTCGACGACACGATACGAGAGATCTCGAGCCCGCATCTCTCACCGAGATTGGCAGCGGTGGAGGCGTGGTGAAACTGATTCGACCCTCATCACCCCGCATCCGCCTTTCTTTTGACAAATCCGTCCAACACGCCATTGACGAAGCGGCCGGAGTCCTTGGCGCCGAACTTCTTGGCGATCTCAATGGCCTCGTCGATAACAACCGCATGCGGAGTATCGGGATCGTAGATGAGCTCGAACATGGCGAGGCGGAGAATGTTCCGGTCCACCGCTGCAAGCCGCTCGAGCCGCCAGTGGGTGGTTTGGCGACCGAGCTCCTCATCGATGGCATCAAGCCTCTCGAGGGTACCGCGGAGGAGAGCATCTGCGAATTCGCGAACCCCCTCGCCGGCGTTTTTCCACTCCTCGAATCCGGCTTGCATCTCCTCTGGTGAGGAATCGGTCAACTCGTACTGATAGAGGAGCTGCAGCGCCAGTTCCCGGGCGCGCCGACGTGTGCCCACCTACGACCTCCGGCTCAGCCTTTCGGACAGTCGGGCCATCTCGATTGCGGCGAGCGCAGCTTCCCAGCCCTTGTTTCCCATCTTGGTGCCCGCTCTTTCAACGGCCTGTTCGAGATTCTCGGCGGTAATCACGCCAAAGGTCATAGGAACTCCGGTCGTCACAGCCGCTTGTGCGACACCTTTCGCTACCTCGGCGGCGATGAGATCGAAGTGGGCCGTACCTCCCCGCACCAGGGCCCCGACACTGATCACCGCGTCGACTGACCCGTCACCGGCAATCCTGGCCGCCACCATCGGAATCTCCCAGGCCCCGGGCACTCGAACGATCACGATGTCACCCTCCTCGGCACCGTGCCGAAGCAGGCAATCCACCGCGCCGGTTTCGAGACGGGAGGTGAGCGCCTCGTTGAATCGGCTCACTACAAGGGCGAATCGCAGACCCTGAGCGTCGAGATGTCCTTCGAAAACCTGCATGGACCCTCCAAAACGCCATTGTACCGTGATTCAACGACTTTGGCTTCGTCGGCGTGGTGACTGAACCGGCCGAGTCCCGATCCGGCGCGAGCCGCTGGCGACCGATCGGACGTCTCTCTATTCATTCGTTCTTCGAGGCCCACCATCGGAGCCCAGTGCCTTTTTATCGCGTCCAAACGGGATCTTCGGAGACGCCCTGGAGAAGACGACGTCGACCCGTTTCAGCCCACCGTTTCGCCGACAACCGCAACCTCCGCCAACCGACGTCCTTTGGTGGTGGGCACCAGGAGGTCACCGGCTCGTTCTGCCAATAGTCGGTGTTCGGCCTCACTCACCACCTGCCGTGTGCGGGCCTCGCTCCACTGCAGATGCCGATGGAGCCCTGGCAGGCGACACTCCTCGGCCGCTGCTTCGGTATCTTGGTGGTGGAGCAGATGCACGACGAGCATCCGAACGCCAAGATCGAGACGCTGGGCGTTGCGCCGCCTTGCCTGCGCAAACAGCCCTCTTCGCGGCGCTAGAAAGAGGGCCAGTGAAAAGAGAGCACCGCACGCCACGGCCATCGAACCGGCGATGGAGACATCGAGCAGAAGGGCTGTGAGATATCCCAGGATAGCGCTGAGCGCCGCCACTCCTGCGCCCACCCACAACATCGGAGCGAAGCGATCTACCAGCAAATAGGCGGAGGCCGGAGGCGCGATCATCAGCGCCACCACGAGGATCGAACCCACCGCGTCGAAAGCTCCGACCGCGGTCAGCGACACCACGGCCATCAGAGAATAATGGATCACCGCAGGTGAGAAACCGAGGAGTGCCGCGAGACTCGCATCGACCGTCGCCAGCTTGAGCTCTTTCCAGGCGAGGAGTATGAACGCGAGATTGAGGAGCAGAATCGCCCCCATGGTCCATAGGGCGCGGGGACCGAGGTCGGTGCCGTTCATCACCAGTCTGTCAAACGGCGCAAAGGCCAGCTCGCCGAGCAGTACAGAGTCGGTATCGAGATGAACATCACCCGCGTACCGCGAAATCAGGATCACGCCGACCGAAAACAACAGAGGAAAGACGAGGCCGATCGAGGCGTCCTCGGGCACCAAACGAGATTTCAGCAGCGCCTCGATAAGAAACACTGTCAACACACCGGTCGCTGCCGCCGCCACGAGGAGCAACGGTGAGTTGAGATCGTGGGTGAGAAAAAAAGCGACCACGATCCCAGGCAAGATGGCGTGGGAAATCGCGTCCGACACCATGGCGGTTCGCCGCAACACCAGATAGGTGCCGGGCAGGGCCGCCGCCACCGCAGTCGTAACTGCGATAAGGACGATCTCCAACTCGGCCGTCACGGCGTACCCACCGATTCTCGCTCGACCCTCCGCCGAGCTTCGCGACGACCTATGAGAGTCGGCGCCCACAGGCCGTCTTCGTTGCGCAGGGCGAGACCACGATCACCTAGTTTCTCGAGTGCGCCGACGACATCAACGTCGGCCGGACTCATCGTGCGCAGAACCGCCACCGAGTGACCGTGCTCCGGATCGTCCTCGTGCTGCATCGACAGTGCGTAGAGGTGCATCAGTACCGGATCGAGATCGATGCTTCGACGGAAATCTCCGAGACGAAGCCAGCGCCACAAAAGGCCCCGGCGAGGCGCTCCGACCAGCGACACCACGAACGCGAAGCTGAGGACCAGGACAATGGTGGGGCCGGTCGGCAACCTGGGGATCACCGCGCTGGCCACCGACCCGGCGACGCCCGAGAAAACGCCGATCCCCGCCGCTATTGCCACCATTGGCGCCAATCGTCGACTCCATTGGCCGCTGCCGCGGGGGCGACGATCATTGCGCTCATCAGGACCACACCCACCGTTTGAAGACCGATCACAATGGCTACGACCAGCAGCGCGGTCAGCAGGTGATCGAGCTTTCGCACGGGCATCCCCAGGCTCGCCGCGAACTCGGGGTCGAAGCTGAGCAACTTGAACTCTTTCCACATCACGGCAACGATGACCAGCGCTGCCACTCCAAGCACGCTCATCGTCACGACGTCGCGCCTCAGGAGTGACGCCGCCTGTCCGAAGAGAAAGGAGTCGAGACCCGCCTGCGCGGCATCGGGCCGCTTCTGAAGGTAGGTCAACAGCACGAGACCGAAGCCAAAGAACACGGCCAGCACCAATCCCAGGGCGCTGTCAAACGGAACTCGCGAGCGGGAGACGACGACCCCCATGAAAAGGGTGGCGAGCCAGCCCGACAGGGCCGCTCCAAGCACCATGACAAGAGGCATCTTCGAGGATGTCAACATGAAGGCGAGAGCGATCCCGGGCAATGCGGCGTGGCTTACGGCATCGCCCAGGAGGCTCTGTCGACGCAGATAGGCAAAGGAACCGAGGGCGCCGCTGGTCGCCCCGAGCACCGCCGAACCGGCAGCTACCAGGCGCAACGTGTAGTCGCCGAAGAGCTCCATCATGTCGATACGCCGCCTCTTGAGATTCCGGGATTCCTGTGCCGATTTCGGCTCCCGGACAGGGGCTGTGAACGGACCACTGCGAACACGAGCACCGACGAAGCGACAGACCTCACCGCGAGGACCCTCCGGCCATTTTGATCTGCCCGGCACCGGCAACCACCCCAACCCTCCCGCCGAAGGTGAGTCGCAAGTTGGATTCGGTGAAGACCTCGTCCACCGGTCCGAATTCAAAGGCGCGCACGTTGAGCAGGAGCACCCAATCGAAGTACTCCGGTACGGTTTGGAGATCGTGATGAACGACGATGATCGTCTTATCGTCATCCGCGAGCCGATTGAGCACGCCGATGATGGCCCGCTCGGTCGGTGCATCGACCCCCTGAAACGGCTCATCGAGAATGAATATCGGAGCATTCTGGGCGAGGGCTCGACCGAGAAGCACCCGCTGTTGCTGGCCCCCCGAGAGCTCGGCGATCGGCCTTCTCGAAAACGCGCTCATGCCCACCATCTCGAGGGCGGCCTCCGCCTCACGGCGCTGTGCCGCGCCGCTGCGACGGATCCAACCCAACCGGCCATAGGTTCCCATCGTCACAACATCGAGCACATCGGTCGGGAAATCCCACGAGAGGGTCGCTCTTTGCGGCACATAGGCAATCTCACCGTGCGCACGCTGCTGAGGTCGGCCGAACACGCGAACCTCTCCCGCCACCGGCTTGATCAAACCCATGGCGGCCTTGACCAGGGTGCTTTTTCCAGCGCCGTTGGGGCCGACGATAGCCATCTTGACGCCCGTCGGAACCTGGAGATCGATATCCCAGAGCACCGGCTGGTCGGCATAGGCGACGGTCAGATCTTCGACCTCCAGCGCCCAGTGATTGGCGCCTTCGTTCATACTCATCCTCCCAACCTCCACGACACTCCAGCGGCGGCGAGGAAGTCGACGCCTCGATCAGTCAGCCGCCGAGCGGCGCGAACGTCAAACTGGATATCGGGACTGAGCAAATACGTCAAACCGGTTTGAAAGGTCGCCGTGTCGGGTCCCCTGAGATCTTCCCGATTGAACCCGATGAGCTCGATGAACCACGAGAGCCGGTCAGTCAGACCGACTCCGAGCGCCACACTCCCCCAGGCGCTCGTGAAACGATGATCTTCTTCGACCGGTTGCGCCACGCCGAGGTTGAGACCGAGGCCGAGCATCGGACTCATCTCCCAACCCAGCGAGAGCACGGCGCTGGGTTGCCACGATTCATCCAACAGCACCGCGCTGCCCGTGGGAATCGTGGTGGAGGCGATCAACGCAGCCTCCATTCCACCAACGAAACCCTTCCCCTCGCCCTGGGCAAGCTCGACCTTGAGACCGAACCCGGTGTTTGAAAATCCGGAGACTCTTCCGTCCGCCGAGCTTTCTCGGACATAGGTGGGGAGAACAAAACGCAGCTCGAGTTTCTCCGCCACCCCCCACCGGGCGAGGGTCTCACCGACGGTTGTGACGTCGGTGTCACCTGGGAACGCGGCATGGGTAAAACCCGCTTCGATCTGCAGGATTCCCGATCCGACCGTGCTCGAGCTTTCGGTGAAATCGGGCCGGTCCGTGACCAACGGTTCGTCCCCCAGACCGAACGAGGCGAAACCGCAGATCGCCAGCACGACCATTGCGGACGATCGCATCACTCTGCGGTGAGTGGGTTTCAGGCTATTCGGCATCGGCTGCCCCTTCGAGCGCTGTCACGATCGTCTCGACGTTGGCGCGCACCGTGCCGACGTAGGTCTCGGCCGGCGTCCCCCGATCTCCGAGCGAATCGGAAAAGAGGCTGCCACCAATCTCGACCTCGAAACCTTGTGCGCCGACTGCTTCCTTCAATGCCTGCACGTAACGTGGCGGCACGGAAGTTTCGACAAAGACGGCGGGAATCGAGTGCGCGACGATGAAGTCGGCGAGCTCCTGGACATCCGAAGTGCCCGCCTCGGAGGCGGTGCTGACGCCGAGCAATCCTCGCACCTCGAAACCGTAGGCGCGGCCAAAATATCCGAACGCATCGTGCGCCGTCACCAGGATCCGCCGATCTGGTTCCACGGATGCAACCCGATCCCGAACCCAGCCGTCGAGGGACATCAACTCCTCGACATATGATGCGGCGCGTCCGCGGTAGTCCTCCGCATGGACGGCATCGAGCTCAGCCAGGGCCTCGGTCACGCACTCGACGGTCTTTGACCACAACGCAATGTCAAACCAGACGTGGGGATCGTGAACCCCGGAGAAACCCTCCGATCTGATGAGCTGGTCGTGCGGGACGCACTCGGCAACCGCCACTGTCCGCACGTCCCGCTCGCCAACCTTTTCAAGGACCTCGCTCATTTTGCCCTCGAGGTGGAGACCGCTATAAAAAATTGCCCTCGCCGAGCTCATGCGACGCACGTCGCCCGCCGATGCCTTGTAAAGGTGGGGATCGATCCCGGGGCCCATCAGAGACTCGACCTCGACATGCGGCTCGCCGATCGTTCGCACCAGGTCGCCGACGATGTTGGTCGTCGCGACGATTTTCATTCGAGCTCCGTCCGGCGGCCCTTCGGTCTGTCCTCCGCACGCTGCGACAATCAACGTCACCACAACGATCCAAAGAACTTTTTCGAGTTTCACGTTTTCGTCCTTTCAACCCAGAGCATCTCGGCGAGATCCCTGGGAATCAGGAATCGGCCCTCCCCAACCCTCAGGTGAACGCCTCGCTCGTCTTCCTCGAGCATGTCGACACGGGTGCCCGGTGCCAGACCGAAGCGCTTGAGGAGGTTGAGACTGTCGCAATCCTGGGCGCCGACCCGCACCAGAGTGGCTTGCGTTCCGCAGGCTAGCTCTGGCAACGGCACCGAATTTTCACCGCTCGGGAGATTCAGATCCTGCGAGGGGATCGGGTCGCCATGAGGATCCCGTGTCGGATGTCCCATCGCTTCTGCGATCCGCGCCTCGAAACGCTCCGAGATGACATGTTCGAGCCGCTCCGCCTCCTCGTGCACCTGATCCCACCGATAGCCGAGGACTTCCACCAGAAACGTCTCGAGTAACCGGTGGTGACGGAGCATTTCCAGGGCCACCCTTCGTCCGGTTTCGGTCAGGCGCACGCCTCGATAGGGGGCGTACTCGACCAGATCGAGCTGGGCAAGACGACCAACCATTTCGGTGACCGATGCCGGCCGCACTCCCAGCCGACCGGCGATCGCCTGAGTCGTCACCCGGCCGCGACCGTCGCCAATGAGAAAGATCTGTTTGAGATAGTCCTCCTGCGACTCCGAGAGCGGGTGGCGAGAAGCCCCGGTGTGGTTTTTGCCTGCCACGTCTTTCATCGGATTTTAGGCTAGCCTAAAAAAATTCTGAAATCAAGCCTCCGCCCCTTCGGATTCGATATGATATCGGCGGAGGATTCACTATGTGTGACAACGAGTTGCTGATGATGGCCTGCAGACCACTACCACCCGGAACGCCGCCCCTGTCCGGTCATGACCTCGAACACAAGTTGAGCCACGCCGAAGGTTGGGAGATCACGGATGGATCGTTGACCAAGACCTTCCAGTTCGAAGAACATTACCAGACGATGGCGTTCGTCAATGCAGTCGCCTGGATATCACACCGTGAGGACCATCACCCGGAGATGGTTGTGGGTTACAACACCTGCACCCTGCGCTACAGCACCCACTCCATCGGCGGGATCTCCGACAACGACTTCATCTGCTCCGCCAAAGTGGATCACCTGGTCGGAGACTGAGTTTTCGACAGAGCTGAAGGGGGAACCATGAACCGATCTGCGCAAGCTTCGTGCCTCGGAGTGGCGGCCGCCATTCTCGTCGTCGCGGCGTGCGGCGCACCCGCGCCTAAAACCGGGAGCCCGGAGGCCCTTTACGTCAACCTCGGCTGCGCCAAGTGTCACGGCGAGAACCGGCAGGGGCAGCGTTCGGGACCTCCTCTTGATGCCCTTCAGGACCGATGGCAGGAGGAGAGCCTTGTCCAGTATCTCAGCGATCCCAAGGCAGTCATGGAGGCCAACCCGAGGCTCAAATACCTGGCCGAGAGCTATCCCATCGTGATGCCCGGTTATGCGGACACCGGCGAAGAAGATCTCCGAAAGTTGGCGCGTTTCATTCTCGAAGGATAAGAGGCAAGAGTCAGAGGTTGAGGGGAAAAGCACCCTCGCCCTCCCTCCACTTCTCAACTCTTCACTCTTGACGACGCGCTCTCAGGCCCGCACCGGTCCCCTCAGCACCCTTGCAGGGAGCAACAGGATCGCGTGAAGGAACCTGAAGACCGCATCGACGGTGATGCCAATGAGCCGCAACGGCAGCATCAACAGCCACACGATCGGATACAAGATCAGAGCCAGCAGCGCCAACGGCCAGCAAACCACCAGCAGAATCAGCCACACGATGAAGGTCCACATCTTCTCCTCCACTCATCAGTACGCATGAGCAGGCGATTGAGTTCCCGGGTTGTCAAATTTTCCCGTCTCCGTCTCCGTGCTCGCCATTCCTGCTGGTGCTCGTGCTCGTCATCGATGGACCATAGAAAGAATGACAACGTCAGGGTCGACGGCAGCGACCAACGGCAAGAGTCAGCGGCAGGAACAGTGTCGGCGCTCACGTGCCAGGTGACTGCGAACACTGATCACCCTGACCAGGTCATCACCGCTTCCCGCCGACAACGTGGACCAGCTCGCCGGTGTCGGGATCCCAGCGCACGAGGGCTCCGGTGGTGTCGGTGAGGAGCCGGTTCGCCCGAGGCTGGTTGATATACCACGAGGCACCTCGACTCGCGCCCCAGTGCCACTGAAATCCGGCGTGAACCCTGCGCATCCCCTGTCCCACCTCGCGCCAACTTCCATCCTCGAGATCGAGCAAATCCACGCGTCGTCCCTGCTCAGAAGGGGCGTCTTCAACGGAGCGGAGGATGAGCAGCTGGCCGGGCAGCGCCTCGCCGCCGCTCCAGATGTCGGCTGCCGCACCGAGGCTGTATGCCGCCGACTCGTCCCCACCGGGCGAGTAGACATTCATCGTGAGATCACCGCCGACCTCTCGTCTCCACAGAACACGACCATCCTCGAGAAAACCCGAAAATCCCCCCAACGGGCGAAGGAACTGACCGCTACGGGCGTCATGGAGACCCCAGGAGGGTGGATCAGCATAGTTCTTCCGGGTCATCAAAGCCATGTACCGGAGGCCGCCGTCGAATGCGGCCCACGATATTTTTGGAGCACCTGCAATGCGGCCGGTCTCTTCGATGCCTCCAGTGAGCGCGGAGATCTCGGCGATGTTGATCGCACCACCGTCACGGCCTTTTGGCCACGAGTAGAGTCTGACGGTTTCCGGCGAGTGGAAGAAGAGCGTCGCATTGCGCAGATCCTCAGGCAGTCGCACCGCTGTCAACAACCGCTCCTCAACGAGTTCGTACGCGGAGAGAATCTGCTCATCGAGTACTGCCACACGACCGCCGTCGGGCGACAGATCGATCACCGCTGCGGCGGGGAAGACCAGGGTGGTCGATTTCACTTCTGGTGACCCACTTTCGAGATCGGCCCACCAGAGCGCGCGCGAAGACTCCCCGGATTCCACCCCAAGCCAAACCGCCGTGCTGCCGTCAATCGAGAAAACCACCTCCCGCGAAAATCCCCCCCAGCCGCCGGGTAGCGACAACCAACGATCATCGGTAGTGGCAACCAGGCAGCGACGCGTGACATCGAAGTGACCCGGCGCTCTACCCATGACCTCCACCCAATGACCGTTCGGAGCGATTGACATGACATCGACGCGGCCAAAATCAGCCGGCTCGATATTCCGCATCCAGCTGGCGTAGGCCGCAACCGCGGAGACACCAATGGCCAGGGTTCCCCAGAGGGCAACCGACAAAGCGCCGTGGGTGCGGCGGAGTTCCGTTCGACCAACCATCAGCCCCGCCGCACCGGCCACCGCCAGTGCGAGCACCAGTGCCGCGTAATAACCTCCACCAACCACCCACAGAGCGGTCTCGGCGCCCATCCAGAGTAACGGCCGCACGATCATCCACCCGGCGACGCCGGCCGCAATGCACCCCGCGAGATCGAGAAAGAGCCAGGCGGTCCGCGCCCTGACCATGACGCTCACCGCGTGGGCGAGGAGCAGGAAGAGCACCGGCATCGCCACGTAGCCCAAGAGCGCAGGCCAACCGGCGCCGTGCCACGACGCGAAGACGTAAATACCGCCTCCATAAAGCGAAGGCAGCAAAACGATTGCCTCGACCGTCCACACAAGAACCAGTGCCGCCAGCAGCTTGCCCCACCACACCGCGAGTCCGCTGACCGGCCGGGCGAAGAAAAAACCGAGGCGG